>JAJYNB010000432.1 GCA_021786555.1 Bacillota bacterium
AGCCCCCTCCGAATATGGACGGCTTTGAATTTTACACTACCACAGGCGGTGGCGGTGATTTCAGCGATTTCTTCGAGATGCTCTTTGGTGGGGGCGGCTTTAGCCGAAACGCCGGGAGCCCCTTTGGCCGGGCCGGTCACCGGGCCAGACGCGGGCCTGTGAAGGGGCAGGACGTAGAGGCAAGGCTGGAACTCAGTCTGGAGGATGTTCACCGGGGAACGGAGACATCCATCCAGCTCTCCCTAGGGCACGAGGTTAAGACCCTGGCGGTAAAAATTCCCCAGGCCATGGGTGACGGCGGAAAAATCCGCCTCAAGGGCCAGGGGGGAGAGGGGTTCGGCGGTGGGGAGCGCGGTGACCTCTATCTGACAGTACACATCAGGCCCCATCCGGTGTTTAAACTGAGCGGCAGCGACCTGGAGGCCGAAGTCACCCTCAGGCCCGAGCAGGCAGTCATGGGTGCGGAGGTCTCAGTTCCCACACTGGACGGGTCGGTGACCATGAAAGTACCCCCTGGTACCAGGGCCAGCCGCCGCCTCAGGCTGAGGGGCAAAGGCCTCAACGGCAAATCCGGTCCAGGGGACCTGTACATCAAGATCAGAATAGACCTGCCTGATGACCTGAGCCCGGAGGAACAGGAACTATATCGCAAAATTGCAGACCTGAGAAAGGGCAGCTGATATAAAGTTGGTCCGAAACAGACCCAAAAAGGAGGTGAACCGGCTGACCCGAAGGTCATCCGGGGCCATATGGATATCAACAAATACACCCAAAAATCGCGGGAAGCTTTGAACTCGGCACAGCAGCTGGCCGCGGAACGGCATCACCAGGAAGTGAGCAGCAAGCACCTTCTGGCATCCTTGCTGGAGCAGGAGGGAGGCGTGGCACCGCGCTTTCTGGAATTCGTGGGAGTAAACCTGCAATCGTTTAGTGCCAAGGTGGAAGACCTCTTGCGCAAAATTCCTTCGGTTACAGGTTACGAAAGTACCCTGCACCTGGGGAGCGGGCTGGCCAGGGTGCTGGCCAGGGCTGAAAAAGAAGCCAAAGAGATGAAGGACGACTTTGTGAGCGTGGAGCACTTGCTCCTGGCCTTGGTGGACGAGTCAGAGCAGGAGACCAAAGACGTGTTGCGCCAGGCCGGAGTGAGCAGGGAAGCCCTGCTCAGGGCCTTGAAAGAGGTGCGCGGCAACCAGCGGGTAACCGGGGAAAATCCGGAGGAAACCTATGAGTCACTGAAAAAATACGGACGCAACCTTACCGACCTGGCCCGTCAGGCAAAGCTGGATCCCGTAATCGGCCGGGACGACGAAATCCGGCGGGTGATTGAAATCCTCTCGCGTCGCACCAAGAATAACCCCGTTCTCATCGGGGAGCCTGGAGTTGGCAAGACCGCCATCGTGGAAGGGCTTGCCCGGAGGATTGTAGCCGGGGACGTGCCGGAAGGCCTGAAAAACAAAGAACTGGTTGCGCTGGACATGGGCGCTTTGATCGCCGGGGCCAAGTACCGCGGCGAGTTTGAAGAGAGGCTGAAAGCAGTCCTCAAAGAAGTGCAGAAATCTGAAGGCAATATTATCCTCTTTATCGACGAACTCCATACGGTGGTGGGAGCCGGGGCAGCTGAAGGAGCCATGGATGCCGGAAACCTCCTGAAGCCCATGCTGGCCCGGGGAGAACTCCGCACGGTTGGGGCTACTACCCTGGATGAATACCGCAAGCACGTAGAAAAAGATGCCGCTTTAGAACGGCGCTTTCAACCGGTAATCGTCAACCCCCCTTCGGTGGAGGACACCATCTCCATCCTGCGCGGCCTCAAGGAGCGTTACGAAGTGCACCACGGGGTCCGCATCAAAGACAGCGCCCTGGTGGCGGCGGCAGTGCTCTCGGACCGTTACATCTCGGACCGTTTCCTGCCCGACAAGGCCATAGACCTGATGGACGAGGCGGGAGCAAGGCTGAGGACGGAAATCGACAGCATGCCCACGGCCCTGGACGAGATTACCCGCCGCATCATGCAGCTGGAGATTGAGGAAGCGGCTCTTAGCAAGGAGAAAGATGAAGCTTCAGCAGAGCGGCTGCAGAAGCTGAAAGAAGAGATGGCCGGCCACAGGACTGAGGCCGATGGGATGAAGGCCCGGTGGCTGGCTGAGAAACAGGCCATATCCAGGCTGCGCCGGCTGAAAAAGGATATAGAGGAGACCAGGTCTGAAATTGAGCGGGCGGAACGGGAGGTGGATCTGAACCGGCTGGCCGAGCTGACTTACGGCAAACTGCCTGAACTGGAGCGCAAATTGAAGGCGGAAGAGGAACTCCTCAAGGGCAAGCAGAAACACGGCATGCTCTTGAAAGAGGAAGTGGACGAAGAGGACATTGCCCGGGTGGTCAGCCGCTGGACCGGCATTCCGGTGAGCAAGCTGATGGAAGGGGAGAGGGATAAACTCATCACCCTGGGAGAGCATCTGCACCGGCGGGTAATTGGCCAGGATGAGGCTGTCCAGGCCGTCGCCGATGCGGTGCTCAGGGCCAGGGCGGGTATCAAGGACCCCCACCGGCCTATCGGCAGCTTTATTTTCCTGGGACCCACCGGAGTGGGTAAGACTGAGCTGGCCAAGGCCCTGGCCCAGACCCTTTTTGACGATGAGCGGAACATGATCAGGCTTGATATGTCCGAGTACATGGAGAAGCATACTGTGGCCCGGCTCATCGGGGCGCCTCCCGGCTATGTGGGGTATGACGAAGGCGGGCAGCTTACCGAAGCTGTGCGCCGCAAACCCTACTCGGTAATTCTACTGGACGAAATCGAGAAGGCTCACCCCGATGTGTTCAACGTTCTCTTGCAAATGCTTGACGACGGCAGGCTAACCGACGGCCAGGGCCGCACTGTGAACTTCCAGAACACGGTAGTGATTATGACTTCCAACATTGGCAGCCAGGAAATCCTGGCCCAGCAGGAGCAGGGCGGCGACTTCGAAGGGATGAGGGGGAGCGTCCTGCGACTGCTGCGGCGCCACTTCCGGCCTGAGTTTCTGAACCGGGTGGATGAGACTGTGGTCTTTCATGCCCTGCGGCCCGAAGATATGCAGCAGATTGTGGACTTGCTGCTGCAGAAGCTCTCGTACCGCATCGAGGCGGGTACCGGAGCTAAGCTGGAGTGGGATGACGGCGCGCTGGAATACCTGGCCAAGAAGGGCTACGAGCCAGCCTTTGGAGCCAGGCCCGCCAGACGGTTGATTCAGCAGGAAGTGGAGACCCCTTTGAGCCGTATGGTCATCAAAGGCGAGGTGGCTTCCAAGGATACAGTTATGTTGAAGGCTGTGAACGGCAGCCTGAAGTTTGAGAAGAAACAACTGTGAACGCCAACAGGGCCGACCTGGTTTTAGGTCGGCCCTGTTATTGTGATTTAGGCAGCCATCAGGGCGGCAGCTGTGCTCGGCCCGACAATGCCATCGGGGACGAGGCCGTGATGGGATTGGAAGGCGATCACTGCGGCTTCCGTCATGGGGCCGAAGATTCCGTCCACCACGCCGTAGTAGTACCCATGCATCTGCAGGCCTTGCTGGAGCATCGTGACCATTGGCCCTCTTGCTCCCCTGTGTAACACCATACCCATACCCATGCAAGATCCCATGCCCATGCCCATGCCCATACCCATACCCATACCAGATCCCATGCCCATACCCATGCCCATACCCATGCCCATACCCATACCCATACCAGATCCCATGCCCATACCTATACCCATACCCAAACCAGATCCCATGCCTATGCACATGCCGCTTACGGCGCGGTGCAAGGCCGCAGACGTGGCGGGGCCGACAACGCCGTCCGGGACAAGCCCGTGGCTGTGCTGAAAGCTGATGACTGCGGCTCTGGTCAGAGGGCCAAAAATGCCGTCAATTGTGCCGTGATAAAACCCAAGCATTTTTAACTGCTGTTGGCAGTGCCGTACGGCGGGGCCTCTGGATCCTAAACGCAATAGCATGAAAATCCCTCCTTGCACTATTCTTCCAACTATGGTTATGTGTGGAGGGAAAAAAGTGAAACTTGTCTGGCAAAAGTTAGACAAAGCCTGGATTTTGTCCCATATTACGAAAACGTTTAAATTACATTGACAATTTGTTTAAAAAATGGGTTTATTCTAAGCATGAACCCGGTTTTTCTTTTTACCCCATCCTCCTTTTTTGTTTCATATTTTCCCTCTTGATTTGGCCGCCGTAGGCGGCTATTTTTTTTACCCGGTTAAAACGTGGCTCAGAGCAGGAAAAAAGGTTCGTTTCCAGAAATATATCAAGTGCAGACCAGTAATATTTTGGGCCAGATGATCAGACCTACAGGCAATCAATAAGTCCGTGAAGAATTGGAAAAGATAACTTGGTTTGGACAGACAATTGCAGCGCAACGGTATTGGCCTGAAAGGAAAGCCTTAGTGACTATTGACTAGGACACCAGAACCGTCCCCGTATCCTAGCTGAGTTTGGGAGGTTGAAAAAATGGAAGTGTCGACAAAGTATTTTAACAAACCAGGGCCGGGCAATACGGCGGAAGCCGTAAGGATAGCCCTGGCCAGGGCCAAGGAATTAGAGATCAGATACTTGGTGGTGGCATCTAACAGCGGCAGTACAGTGGAAACATGCCTGGGCCAGGGCTTGAATCTGGTATGGGTTACCCATCACGTGGGGTATACGGGGCCGGGGGTGGATGAAGCTGAGCAGGAGAAACGCGACTTTCTCCAGGCCCATGGCGTCAAAGTTTTGACCACCACTCACCTCATGGCCGGGATTGACCGTGCCCTTCGCATCAAAGCCGGCGGATTGTACCCAGCGGAAATTGTGGCTCACACCCTGCGCATGTTTGGCCAGGGGGTTAAGGTGTGCATCGAGTGTTCGGTCATGGCCCTTGATGCGGGGCTCATTCCCTACGGGGTGCCGGTTATAGCACTTGGCGGTACTGGACGCGGCGCCGATTCAGCTTTGGTACTGAAACCCGCTCACTCCAACCAGTTTTTTGATACAAAAATCAGTGAAATTTGCTGCAAACCACGTTTGGATTTTTAGGGTTTGTTTGAAAGCAGACCAATAAATTGTCTTAGTAACTCCAGGCGAAATTGCAAATAATGAAATCAGGCCTTCCTCTTAATTGTTAACAATTACATACTGCCATAATATCCAACAAAAGTAATTGAAATTTATTACTTTTGTACTCTGTGGATACACAAAGAATTATACAATTCTGTAATTCCAGTTTTAATGCAGGATTGCAGTATAATCTACAGAGGATAAATTTTTCCTTGGCAGTACTCTGCGGGAGGAGGGACCGAGGTGGTCAGTCTTGCGGCGGAAACCAAAGTTACGATCGGTATATCGAACCGCCATATCCACTTAACCCAAGAACATGTAGAAATTTTGTTTGGCCCGGGTCATGAGTTGACTCCGCTGAAAGAATTGAAGCAGCCTGGCCAATATGCCGCCGAGGAAACGGTGACAATAGTGGGACCGAAAGGCGCCATTGAAGGAGTACGGGTACTCGGTCCGGCCCGCAGTGAAAGCCAGGTGGAAATTTCCCAGACTGATGCCTTTAAGCTGGGAGTCAAGCCGCCGGTACGAGACTCCGGACATTTGGAGGATTCGCCGGGGATTGAGGTTATCGGGGACGCCGGCAGGATTACCTTGAATAAGGGTGTCATTTTGGCAGCACGCCACATCCATATGCACACGTCGGACGCCGCTGCTCTGGGACTTAAGGATAAAAAAAAGGTGAGGGTGGCTGTGCCTGGAGAACGGGGATTGATTTTTGAAAATGTCCTGCTTCGGGTAAACCCAAAATACAGCTTGGAAATGCATGTAGATACAGACGAGGCTAACGCCTGCCTGTTAAAAAATGGCCAGCAAGTAAAAGTTGAGTTAAATACAGATTGAAAGCCGGAGCCTTTGGACCGGCTTTTTTCATTAGTACGGGTAAAGAAACCAAAAGGATATTTTCAGACAGTAACGAATAAAGGAGCACAGATTTGTAAATTGGAATCAAAGGTGAGCAAGACAAAAGAAGAGCCGATTCAAAAGATACTGGCCAAGAGGAAGGCGGATTCAGGATTCTGGATTCTGAGCTGGAGCAGAGGGGTGGTGGGTTAATACAGTGGATTTAATGGCGGTGCAGGAATATGCCCAGCAAGTTGCCGAAGCCATTTCGACCGTAATCAGGATTGATGTGGAAATTGCAGACAGGAACCTGATGCGTGTCGCCGGGACGGGAAGATATGGCAACTGCTTAGGGCAATCCATGGCTGAAGAAGGTTTTGTTTACAGTGAGGTGCTCAGAAGCGGCAAGCAGCTGGTGATTGAAAAACCGGGCTGGGATCCGCTGTGTGAGCCGTGTGAGTTGAAAGGGAACTGTCCGGAAAAATTTGAGGTGGTTTCTCCCATTAGAGTTAACGCTGAGGTAGCAGGGGTTATCGGCCTAATTTGCTTTTCCGACACTCAAGCGAAGCTTGTTGAGCAAGGCCGTGACTCATATTTGGTTTTTTTAAGCAAAATGGCCGATACCATAGGGCTGAAGCTAAAAGAGCAGGAATTGCTTAATGGTTTGGTCTCGTCCAACCGGTATCTTAATTCTATTCTGGACTGTCTGGACGAGGGGATTCTGACTGTCGATTTAGCTGGAAAGGTCCTGCATTATAACCGGGTCATGAAGCGCTTCTTTGCGGGAATAGAGCTCGACAGCGGGACAGAGCTGAGTGCCTTGCTAGGCCCGAAAACTGCTGGAGAAATCGTAGAGGTTAGCCAAAAAGGAGAGTTTGAGCGGGAGGTCCAGCTTGATGCGAGGCAAAACCGGCTGCAGCTTTTGGTACGGGCCCTGCCTGTTCTGACAGAGGGCGGGGTGACCAGTGTAGCTGTGACAGCCCGTCCTCTGGATGAGATCAGCCGTATGGTGAACAGGCTCTCCGGGCAGGATGCCAGTTATACGCTGGGGGATATTCTGGGGGGAAGCGAATCCATGCGGCATCTGCGGGAACGGGCAAAAATAGTGGCCGCGAGCAAATCAACCATTCTGATTCGCGGAGAGAGCGGTACAGGCAAAGAGATGCTGGCGCGGGCAATTCACAACCTGAGTCCCCGCTGTCAGGGACCCTTCGTGGCTATCAACTGTACCGCCATACCCGAAGCGCTGTTAGAGAGTGAGCTCTTTGGCTACGAGGACGGCGCTTTTACCGGGGCACGTAAAGGAGGCAAGCTTGGCAAGTTTGAGCTGGCCAACAAAGGGACCCTTTTCCTGGACGAAATAGGTGATATGCCGCTTTTT
>JAJYNB010000082.1 GCA_021786555.1 Bacillota bacterium
TCCAGCGGGACGATTTGGAAAATCATAGACATGCCTACCGGCATAATCATGCCGCCGCCGATAGCCTGAAGCACACGGGCAGCCACCAGGGAGTCGGTGCTCCACGACATGCCGCATAAAGCCGACCCGATGGTAAACATGGTAAGGGCAAAAATATAGACCTTTTTCGAGCCAAAAGTGTCGCTCAGGTAGCCGGTAAGAGGAATAACTATCCCCATAGTCAGCATGTAACCGGTCAGTACCCATTCGATTTGGTCAGTCGTCGCCGAAAATATGGTCATTATCTTCGGGATGGCCACATTGACGATGCTGGAGTCAAGGATAGCCATAAAGGTCCCTACCAGCACTACGCCCAGGGCCAGCCACATATAGCGTTCATCATGTTCCTTATGTTCTGTCACAAAACCTTACCTCCTCTCAACAGGGTATGTATGGTAATATTTAGCATACGAATATTTCGTGTACAAAATAATACCATAACATTTTCAAATATAGCATTGTTTAGAAACACTTTCAACAGGAAAATTGACGTAACGAATGTAATTTGATAGGCTTTAACCAAGCACCCTTAAAACAAAAAAATTTAATTAGAAAAAAAGTGAGGCCGGTCGCATGGGGTCCTAAACGGCAGAGAAGCCGGTCGGACCTTTTCCAGGCCTCCAGGGAAGGTTGTTGGAGTGCAAGCGATGGACAAACGGGAGCAAGCTGAAAAAATATCCAAGTTGCTGATCACTATCAATAAGAACATCCACCGTGAGGTTGGGCGGCAGATAGAGTGTTTTGGCCTTACTGTACCTCAGTTTTTCGTGCTGCGAATTTTGGACAAAGAGCCGAACCTTTCCGTATCGGAAATAAGCCAACGGGCCAGTCTTACCAACAGCACCATTTCCGGCATCGTGGACCGCCTGGAAAAGGAGGGCTTGGTGGTAAGAACGCGGGATGAGAGAGACCGCAGGGTGGTTTATGTCAACCTGACGGAGAAAACCAGGCAGCTTAAGAACCAAATCCCCGTGAAAAGCGATTATTTTGGCAACTGGATTAAGGACCTGGACCCGGCCAAAGTGGATCAGATTATTGAGTCCTTATCCCTGCTGGCCCGGACTTTGAGCTGAGGGTTCTCACAAAACCTGCATGACCTATTAGGTCACTCATTAAGGGTAAAAAACGCTGACTTTGGGTCGGCTGGGGTAGTCGGATGAATCTATGGATTTAAAGAAGCAGGGCCCGCTGCCGTACGCAATAGCCCTGCTTTTTAAACGTATTTTAAACTTATTGGTTCAATACTTAAAAAATTGCAGCCTTTGGGTATAATTAGACTGTAGAATCCAACTTTTTTGGCAGATAACTGTCGGAGGGAGCAAAGACTGTGCTGCGACGAATCTTGACAGGATTTATTATTGGCCTGATTTCCCTCAGTGCGGGTTGTGCGGCGCAAGGCCCGGTGAGCAAAGCGCCTATCACGCCTAAGCTTACGACGCCGCAAACGACCCAGTCGGCAACCTTACCCGCCAAGCCGGCTAACCCGCCGGTTCCGCAACCAACAGTGAAGGCGCCCCTTCCGGCGCCGAAACCCAAACCAATACCGAAACCAAAACCAGCTTCTACCGCCCCGGCAACACCAAAAGCTGTGATTAACCTGCCTGTACCTCCAAAACCCCAGTACGGGGTCACCGCTGCCGACATAATTCAGGTAGAGCACATGGTAATGGATTTGGTTAACCAGGATCGCCAAAAATCGGGGCTTGCACCGGTCACATGGGACGAGACGGCTGCCCGGGCAGCCTCCCAGCACGTCCAGGAGGAAGCGGACTACGGTTACATCAGCCATTGGGGCATGGATGGAGCCAAGCCCCAGCTCCGCTACACCCGGGCGGGGGGGCTGGACGCGGTGGATGAGAACGAAAGTGTCACCCTCTGGCTTCAGGGCGGGTTCCAGGGGGTTTCCAAAGATGATTTATACAAAATAGTGGCACAGCACGAATCGCTCATGCTTAATGAGCAGCCGCCCAATGACGGACACCGTAAAAACATCCTTGATCCGCACCACACCGGTGTGGGAATTGATATCGCAGTGGGAAAATACGGCATAGCTATGGCTCAGGAGTTCACCAACCACTATGCTGTCCTGAACCCTGTACCACTGACTGCGGCGGCCGGTTCTACCGTCATTCTCAGCGGCAGGATTTTTCCGGGTTATCAGATTACGGGTGTATATGCGTTGTGGGAACAATTGCCCCAAGCAATGACCAAGGAGCAATTGATGCAGACCCATTCCTATTCGGATCCGCCCTGGGACAACCTGCACTATTGGGCCCGGCCCAACCCCGAGGGTTATTACATTAAAACCAGCAAGGGCAACATCTTCGCGCAAAATCTCAGTGTGGACAGCCAGGGTAATTTCTCGGCAAACATTCCGCTGTTGGACAGCCACACCCTGGATTACCTGACCCTGGAACTTGCCCCCAACAGTAACGCCGACGACACTTTCTATGCCGGCCAGTTTGTAGTCCAGCACTAATAGGACAAAAAAAGGGATATACCCTGAAAATAGGCCTGGAGGTCTACTCTTTTGTTTTGGTCGCCGGCAGGGTGATGAGGAAGGTAGTACCGTGTCCAGGGGTGCTGTCCACATGAATGGAGCCGCCGTGGTTCTGGACGATGCGAAAAGTCACCATGAGCCCAAGTCCGGTGCCATTTTCCTTGGTAGTCACAAATGGACCCCCCAGCCTGGCAAGAAGGTCGGGCGGGATGCCGCTGCCGGTATCGCTGACGGCAATCTGCAGCTTGTGGCCCCGTTGTTTTAAGGCCAGGCTGATTTCCCCGCCCGCTTCCGGCATAGCCTCGATGGAATTCTTAATCAGGTTGATAAAAACCTGTTTGAGTTGGTTGCGGTCTGCTTTGACCGGTGGGACATTCACAGGGAAGGAACTTACGAGCTTGATGTTACGGTAATAAGCCTGGGGCTCCATCAAGGCGCAGACTTCCTGAATAACGCCGCTCACATTGACAGGTGTAAAATTGGCGGGGTGCGGTTTGGCAAGGACCAGTGTTTCGTTGACTACACTCTGAATGCTTTCAATCTCCATCAGAATCATTTCCAGGTACTCAGGGGGCGCCTTGCCGTCCTCCCGGGCAGCAATCATCTGGACAAACCCCTTGATTGAAGTTAAGGGATTGCGGATCTCATGCGCCATCCCCGCAGCCAGCTGGCCCACCACGGCCAGCTTTTCTGCTTGTAAGACCCGGGCCTCTTCTTCCCGGTTACGGGCAATCACCAGCTGACGTGCTGCCCAGAGGACAATCAACAGTACCACGACAATAACCACGCCGTAGCGTGTAAACAGATCATACAGTTTAGCGTTAAACTCGCTTAAGGGTTGTACGATCACAACCACCCAGTCGGCTTCGTGCAGGGGCACATAGGAAAAAAGTTTGCGCTGGCCGTCAAAGGGAGCCACAACGTTAATGGTGCCGGAAGTGCCGCTGCGCAGAGCCCGCCACACCGGGTCGTCAGCACTTACCTTTTTGCGGATTTCGTCCAGTTGGGGATGGACGAGAAAGTGGCCTGACTTGCTCACCAGGATGGGGTAGCCTGTGGCGCCAACCCGCAGCACCAGCTTCTGCTGCAACTTTTCCAGCGGGATGGATACCCCCAAGACCCCGCTGATTTGTCCTTTGCTGTTGGTGTAGGGAACTGCCACCAATACTATTTCCTTGTTGGTTATGTCACCTGTCAGATCGTCCGATACAAAAGTTGAACCCCGCATGGCCGCGTCAAAGAAGTCCTTGCCCGCGGCGCTTTTGTCCGGGACGTTATCGGGCCATTTGGCTACAATGTCACCCTTAGCATCGGTAATCCAGTAGAGGGAGATGTCATTCTGGGCCAGGGCGAGGCTGGCAAAGGCCTTTTCTATCTCGGCACGGTCATGGTATTGGATAGCATCCAGACCGGCTATACCCATCAAGGTCACCTTGATGCCGGCGATGTAGCTGTCCACATTTTGAGCCAGCACTTTAGCCATTTGCTCGTTTTTCTGTTCCTCTTCCAGGTGGCGGTACTGATAGTTGTCGTACAGAAGAAAATAGCTTAGGGTGGACAGGGGCACAATGACTATAATAAACAGTAAAATTTGACTGAGATTGCGTCTAATTGCCGCAACTAATTTATTCCACATAGCGGAGCCTCTTTCCGGATATACTTTGCCATAATGTTTCGACAAATAGAACACAATTCCTGTCAATATATGAGAAAATAGGAAAAGTTTAAATAAAGTTTACATATATTCGCTAGATTGGAAACTGGTTTCTAAAAATGATATGGCGGCCTTCCGTGGGAGGCCGCCTATACATTAATATAGTCTGATTGGGGTTCCGATAAATAGGATGTCTGGCCGGGTGATTTGGGGATTCAGGCTGAGGAGTCGATTGATGCTGGTGCCGTAGCGCTTGGAGATTTTGTGCAGGGTATCCCCGGACCGGACAACATAAACTTTTTGGCGATGGGCCATTGAGCAACACTCCTCTGTTACCAGTTTATTCCACCTTATGACGGGACAAAAATTAGCTGTGCAAGTACAAAGCACAGCCACTTAAAAAAACAGCTTATGGGTATGCTGGGTCTAATTGAGTAGAAATCATAATCTTCTGCGCAGGAGAAAGACTAGAGGGAGGGTATTTTGTTGCGAAATTTTACTTTTTATTTAAAACTTGGGCAGGGATTTTAACTGGAGGCGAGAATTTAACCTTTAGTTTAACGGAAAGGGGGGCAGTTTCATGGCAGTATTCGTGTGCAGCAAATGCGGCGCTGCCCGGGAAACCCGGTGTAAGCCGAAGAAGTGTGAGTGTGGCGGCGAAAGCACTTTTGTTAAGCAGGAAGAACAGAAATAATTGGGTAGTTAGCTGAGTCCGGATTGATGAATCGGGTTAAACTATACCCGGAGGATCCACATGGGTTGCGGCGCAGACCCGGCTGTCCAGGGAAGGCGAACGTACGGAATAGTGCCAGTACAGGCACTTTTTGCGGTACCGGCTCTCTAGATTTAAGGTTTGTCAGCACGGCAATTCCAGCGGTCCCAACCGGGGGCGATCACCGATCGCCCCTTTTGTTGACCATTATTATCCGGGAAATAAAACCTGAACATCTCGCGAGAGGCGGAAAACCAGCGCTTGATAATAGGAGGCTTGGCCTGTTTGCTGTTGGTAATGGATATAGGCAATAGCAATATTGTTATGGCAGTTTATAAGGGGAAGGACCTGGTTAAATCCTGGCGCTTTACCACTGACAGGGAAAAAACAGCTGACGAATACAGGGTATTGCTGGAAAGTTTCCTGGCCGGTATCGGTCTGACCTTTGATGATTTGGTAGATGTGGTTATATCTTCCGTAGTGCCCCCTTTGAATCCGACTTTGGAAAGGTTGTTTCGTGGTGTTTGGCCCTACAGACCTTTGTTCGTCGGCGCCGGGGTGAAAACCGGCTTGAACCTTAAGGTGGACGATCCACGCAGCCTTGGAGCTGACAGGATTGTCAACGCTGTGGCTGCCTTTGACCGGTTTGGTGGACCGCTGGTCATCATTGACCTGGGGACTGCTACCACTGTGTGCGCCGTTTCCGCCAAAGGAGACTACCTGGGCGGGGTTATTTGCCCCGGGCTGGGCATTTCGGTGGATGCTCTCTGCCGCAGCGCCGCCAAACTGCCGTGGATAGACATCGTTCCGCCCGTCAGGGCTGTCGGTAAGAACACCGTGGACAGCATGCATTCTGGCATTTACTACGGTTATGTGGGTTTGGTGGAAGGGTTTATCAAGCGATTTAAACAGGAAGTTGGCCAGAATGCCCATGTGGTAGCGACCGGAGGCTTTGCGCCTCTGATTGAACAGGGAACTGGCATGATCGATAAGGTTGAGCCCAATCTCACCCTGGAAGGCCTGAGACTGCTGCATCAAAAAAACTATCCGCGCTAAACTCCCTGCCCGGGAGTTTTTTAATCGAACACTAATCAGCGCTGTTGCAGCGGCAGAGTAAGGGTGAAAGTAGTCCCTTCGCCGTAACTGCTGGTAACGGAAACCTCGCCGTGATGATTCTGGATAATCCGGTATGTAACCATCAAACCTAAGCCTGTACCCAATTCTTTGGTGGAGAAAAAGGGCGAGCCCAGCTTGTTAAGGTGTTCACTGGAAATGCCGCACCCTGTATCGCTCACTTTTATGACCACCCCGGGTTTACTGCTGTGGTTGGCCAGGCTGACTACAACTTTACCGCCATCAGGCATGGATTCAATAGAGTTTTTTATCAGGTTGATAAAGACCTGTTTCAGCTGGTTTGCTTCCCCTTCAATATCCGCCAGGTCCGGCACGGAACTAAGCTGCAAAGTAATCTCCTGCATCAGGGCCTGGGGTTGGAGAAGGTTTACCACTTCTTGCGCCAAGTGGGCCGCGTTAATGGTGGAAAGTTTAAGCGGAGCGGGTTTAGCCAAGAGCACCATTTCACTGACAATTTGGTCAATCCTGTTAAGCTCGTCCAGGATAATGTCCAGGTAAAAAGCAGGAGTTTCCTGCCCCTTTTTTGCCTGAATTAACTGGACAAAACCTTTGACAGAAGTGAGCGGGTTGCGAATCTCGTGGGCAAGTCCCGCCGCCAACTGGCCTACCAGGGCCAGTTTTTCTGATTTCTGCACTTTTTCCAGGTTCAACCGGTCTTTGTACAGGGCCAGCTTATGGTAGGCCAGCCCCATTAACAGAATTACAAGCAGCAAAACGAAAATGTTCCGGGTCCGAGTCAGCAGGATCTGGTGCTGCAGCGCGGTGAGCGGTTGAACGGTCACCACAAGCCAATCAGCCTGCTGCAGGGGGAAATAAGAAATCAGGGCAGGTTTATGGTCATACGGTGTAACAGTGTTGAGAGAACCAAAACCCCCCTGGCGCAGGGTGTTAAAGGCCGGGTTTTTCACCGGGTCGACAAATTCCTCTATGTTTTCCAGATCGGGATGGGAAATCAGATTGCCCTCCTTGCTGATCAACATGGCATACCCTTCAGGACCCAAGTGGATGCCGGAAACTTCCTGACGCAGCTGGCTTAAAGCTATAGAGGCTGCGATTATGCCGGCTATCTTGTTCCCCCGGTAGTAAGGCACGCTGATAATCATGGTGGGGACACCTGTGATCCTTCCGGTATAGGGGCCGCCGGTATAGCTTTTGCCGGCCATGGAGGCCTGAAAGTATTCCCTGTCCGACACATTGATGGCTCTTGTCTGGGTAGAAGGTACTGCCAACAAGATATTGCCTTTGACGTCA
>JAJYNB010000175.1 GCA_021786555.1 Bacillota bacterium
TGATAGCAGCCTTGGCCTTGATCACGTTGACGTTGTTGTGGACTGACACCCGTGAGACGTAGGCTGCTCCTTCCAGGGTTGCCAGCATTTCCGCAATCCGGATGGGGTAACCCTGTACCGCAGGGTCACGCCCGCTGGGTGAAGTTGTGGTCTCCTGGCCAATCAAGGTGGTGGGGGCCATCTGCCCGCCGGTCATGCCGTAAATCGCGTTGTTGACAAAGATGACACTTATTTTTTCCCCTCTGGCGGCGGCATGCACAATCTCGGCCGTACCGATAGAGGCAAGGTCACCGTCACCCTGGTAAGTAAATACCACTTTGCCGGGGTGAACGCGCTTGATGCCGGTAGCCACCGCCGGAGCCCGGCCGTGAGCCGCCTGCTGCATGTCAAGGTTAAAATAGTTATAGGCCAGAACAGAACAGCCCACAGGGCAGACGCCAATCATCTCTTCCCGTAAACCAAGTTCATCTATGACCTCCGCTGCCAGGCGGTGAATAATTCCGTGGGTACAACCGGGGCAGTAGTGCATGGTGTTCCCGGTAAGAGACTGGGGGCGTTCGTAAACAGTGATCATGCTTTCTCCCCCCCTTGTTGCGCCAGGGCGGCGATTTCATTGTAGACTGCCCTGGCGGTTGGTACCATACCGCCTACCCGGCCGTAAAAGGATACGGGCAGCCTGCAGTTGAGGGAGAGCTTGACATCTTCAATCATCTGGCCCATGCTCATTTCCACCACCAGGACCCGCTTCGCCCTAGCGCAAGCCAGGTTTATTTCTTGTTTGGGAAAAGGATAGAGGGTTACTGGCCTGAACAATCCCGCCTTAATCCCTTCTGTACGGGCCAGGTCCACGGCGGCTTTGACAATCCTGGCGGTTGAACCGTAAGCGGTTACCACGACTTCGGCGTCATCCGTATGGTAATTTTCCGAAATTGTTTCCTGCTCCTGCATCTGGCGATATTTATCAAACAGGCGGTGGTTGTGCTCTTCCAGTTTTTCCGGCTGCAGGTAGAGGGAGTTGATTAAATTAGGGCGGCGGCCCTTGGCCCCGTCTGTAGCCCAGGGCTTAGCCGGGAATTCCTGCAGGATCTCTGCCGGAAACTCCACCGGTTCCATCATCTGGCCCAGGATGCCATCGGCCAGAACCATCACCGGGTTGCGGTACTTGTCAGCCAAATCAAAGGCTTTGGCCATCAAGTCGACCATTTCCTGCACTGAAGCCGGTGCCAGGACCAAGAGGTGATAATCCCCATGTCCCCCGCCCTTGACGGCTTGGAAATAATCGGATTGGGCCGGCTGAATGCCGCCCAGTCCCGGCCCTCCCCGCACCACATTAACAATCACACAGGGCAGTTCCGCTCCTGCGATATATGAGATTCCCTCCATCTTCAGGCTGATGCCCACACTGGAGGAAGAAGTCATCACCCTTGCTCCAGCGCCGGCGGCGCCGTAAACCATGTTAATAGCCGCCACTTCACTTTCCGCCTGGAGAAACAGTCCGCCCACTTCGGGCAAACGTTGGGCCAGATAATGGGGAAGTTCGCTTTGCGGAGTAATGGGGTAGCCGAAGAAAAAGCGGCAGCCGGCCCGTACGGCGGCCTCACCCAAAGCCTCGTTTCCCTTCATCAACACCTTTGCCATTCAGCGCTTTTCCTCCTTCCTGACGGTTATCACCTGATCAGGGCACATGCGGTAACAGTTGCCGCAGCTGATGCACCTTTCCTGTTCATTGACTGCAGCAGGGTGAAAGCCCATAGAGTTTAGGTGTTTCGCCATGACTATTATCCCTTTGGGGCAGGCGGCGGTACACATCTCGCAGCCCTTGCAGCGGTCCTCGGCGAAAATTACTTTCTCCACCCTCAATATCCCTCCAGTTCCATATCCTAATCTTGCCGCGCAAACTCCTGAGGACCTGTTTAGCGGTCGTGTTCTTCTGCATCCTCCTGATACCATGGGGGGAGCATATAGCTTTCGACAGGAAAAACCTCCACTGCCGGAAGTAGTGAGGCTGCCTCCGGCAACAGCGGTTTGTATACCGCCAGGAATCTTATCGGGATACCCAGGGCGCCCGCCATGTTCTCCACCCTTGCATGCCCCTCCAGTACAGTATCCAGGGTAGTTTCCCGGCCCAGGTTTGGATTGCTGATTATCCACCGCGTGTCCAGCCTGGCTGACCCCTCAATTCCCTGCATCATCCGGCCAACCCCCTGCAGCGTTCCCGTATAGGGGCGGTAAGGGTTTAACACCAGATGCAGACATCCTTCCAGAGCATCTATGTAAGGTTTAAATCTGCCCAAGGCCGTTGCCCCCAGATTGTCGCCCCCCGCGTCAATGATACACAGGCCTTCTCCGCTGGCCAGAACCCCAATTATCTCCGGGGTTATTATAGGCAAATCTGCCCCGGCCAACGGCCCGCGCGGCGACACCAGCCTGATACCCTCTCTTGTGAGCATAGCCGCAGCCTCGCGGGAGCGGAAATAGGGCTTGATGATGTCCAGGTCAATCAGGGTTACCTTCCGACCCCGCCGTGCCTCCGAGACGGCATGGTTCAGGGAGATTTCCGTCTTGCCGCTGCCAAAATTGCCCGTGTAAATAACCAATTCCATAACAGACCCTGCCTTCCTGAAAACCAACCCGCGAAGACTTGATCAGGGTAGATGGCACTGCGCCGAAGGAAACACCAATTAACCAAGGTAATTGCTGTGAATCCTGCCGATTCGTTCAATGCGCTCTTCGGCCATGCGGTCCGCAGCCTTATAGGTTGGAATGTTATCCCGCTTGGCAATTTCAATCACTTTGATGATATTGTCATAAACACCCTCAACTTTTTTTAAGGCCCGTTCGTAGTTATAGCCTTCCAGTTCATCAGCCACATTAATCAGCCCTCCGGCATTGATCACATAATCGGGCGCGTAGATGATGCCCCGGGCATGGATTTCTTCCCCATGACGCTCTTCCTTGAGCACATTGTTGGCGGCCCCGGCGATGACCCTAAACTTGAATTGAGGAATGGTCTCATCATTGATTACGGCTCCCAGGGCACAAGGAGCAAAAATATCTGCATCAACAGCAAAAATATCGTTAGGATCAACAGCTTTTGCACCAAATTCTTCGCACACTTCCTTGACAGATTCCGGGTTGATGTCGGTCACGATAAGTTTAGCGCCTTCCTCATGCAGGTGGCGGCAGAGGTTGTGTCCTACATGCCCCAGGCCCTGTACCGCAACAGTTCTTCCCTCCAGGGAATCGGAACCAAAGGCTTCCCGCACTGCAGCTTTCATACCGCGCCACACACCCCGCGCCGTCATGGGAGAGGGATCCCCGGAAGAACCGTAGGCTGCCGAGACCCCGGTGACAAAATCTGTCTCCAGGTGGATCCAATCCATGTCCCGGACCGTGGTTCCCACGTCTTCAGCGGTAATATAACGGCCATTGAGGGACTGCACATAACGGCCAAAGGCCCGGAACAACTCTTCGCTCTTGTCCTTCCTTGGGTCACCCATGATTACGGTTTTGCCCCCTCCCAGGTTTAAACCAGCTGCCGCAGCCTTATAAGTCATGCCTCTGCCCAAGCGCAAGGCATCCAGGATAGCATCCTCTTCACTGGCATAAGTCCACATGCGTGTGCCCCCCAGGGCCGGGCCCAGGGTAGTATCGTGGATACAAATAATTGCCTTGAGGCCTGAAGTCCTGTCATGACAGAAAACCAGCTGCTCATAGTCATACTTTGCCATGTACTCAAAAATTTTCACTGCTGCTTCCTCCTTAAAAAAAAAGGGTCATTCTTGGCTGCCCAAACAAGGTCGTCCATCGGTAATGCCTTAAGCTGCTGCGGCAATCAGACGACTGTTACAATCCGGCAACAAAGCGCCCCGTTTTACTGAAGTAACTGCACTCAGTCCGCTGCCCCAAATTCTTCCCTCCTTTAGCGGATCAGCGCATGTGTTTTAACCTAACAAATACTAAAAGCAAAATCAGTGCCAACACCCGAAAGGGCAGCTTGCGGGCAGTCTTAGTATCAACCCCCTGCCGGTAAAATATTTATTCTGCAATATGTTGCAGACATAGAAAAAACCTGCCTGCAAAATATTGCAGGCAGGTTTCGATTAACTCAATCCGTGCTTTTCCATTTTGTAATAAAGGTTTCGCACTGAAATTCCCAGCATCCTGGCTGCTTTAGTCTTGTTTCCC
The DNA here is from genome assembly GCA_021786555.1 of Bacillota bacterium. Lineage (GTDB taxonomy): Bacteria > Bacillota > Desulfitobacteriia > Desulfitobacteriales > JAJXUE01 > JAJZPO01. The sequence goes on from JAJYNB010000175.1 coordinate 4,189, forward strand.
TGGACGGCAGCCAAAGCATGGGACAGTAGATTTTTTTCCCACATAGCATGCATAGCTTCATAGCTTTCGCCATGATAGTTATAGCCTTCCGTTCCTGCGCCGTTAATCTTGAGGTGCCGACCTTCCAGAGCCGGCAAGTGATGTTTTGCAATGCACGCTTCACCGCTGCGCATATTTATAATCGCCCGGCCCAGAATATTCTCCAATTCCCGTACGTTTCCCGGCCAGTGATGTTGAACCAGCATCTCCAGTGCCTCGGCTGAGATCCCTTCCACATTGCGGCCAAATTCCTGATTGAATTTCCGGATTAGAAAGTTAACCAGCAGCGGAATGTCATCGGCATGGTGGCGCAAGGGCGGGATGTAGATTGGGAAAACGTTTAACCTGTAAAATAAGTCCTCGCGGAAAGTTCCATTGCCGATTTTGTCTTCCAAGTTTGCATTAGTCGCCGCTATCACCCTCACGTCTACGGCTGCCGCTCTATTTTCTCCTACCCGTACTATTTCACGCTCCTGCAGGACCCGCAGCAGTTTGGACTGCAGCCCCACACTGATTTCACCGATCTCATCCAGGAAAATGGTTCCCGCGTTAGCTTCTTCAAACAGTCCCCGTTTCCCTCCCCTTTTGGCGCCGGTAAAAGCTCCCTCCACATAGCCAAAGAGCTCGCTCTCCAAAAGATTGTCGGCGAGCGCTGCACAGTTCACACGGATAAACGGGTTGTGCGCCCTCTTGCTGGCATGGTGGATAGCATGGGCAAAAAGCTCTTTGCCCGTACCGCTTTCCCCCCTTAACAACACGGTGGCTGGAGTTTGAGCAGCCCTGTTAGCTTGTTCAACCACGCTGGCGATAACCTCGTTTTCACCAATAATATCGGAAAACGTATATTTGGATTCCAGGCGACGGATCCAGCTCTTGGCCCTTTCCAATTCATCCGACAGCCTTTTTAATTCGGAAACATCATGAATTACCCCCACGCTGCCCCGCAATTTGCCCTCCACAATAATAGGGGAACCGTACACCAGAACCTCTTTACGTTTAGGCCCGACTTTCATGGGCACGCCTCGGACTGGTATGCCGGTCTGCAGCACCTTCATGTGCACGCTTTCCCCTTCTGCAATATCCACGGTTGCAGGTTTGTTTAAGACATCGTTTTCGGTCAGGCCTGTGATTCTGGTGTAAGCGGGGTTAATCAAAATCCCTGACCCGGTTTCGTCCACCACTGAAATTGCATCTTGAGTAGCCTCGAAAATGGCGCTTAGCAGGGTCCTGACTTCCTGCAGACTGCTGATCTGCTGTTTCAGGCTTTTGACCTCCGAGACGTCCCTGAAGATAGCTACGGCGCCGACCACCTTCCCCGCTGGGTCAAAAACAGGGAACCTGTTGGTGATAATAGTGGTGTCGGCAAGCTTTTGCTGCTGATTTTTTTCCGCAACGCCGCTCCGCAGCACTTCCGGCAGGCGGGTATTGGGAATAATGCCTGTAACATCTTTACCTACAGCGTCCTCGCCCTGGGTAATAAGCCGCCGGGCTGCTGCGTTGAACAAACTGATCTTGCCCGAGCAGTCGATTGCTACCACTGCGTCATCAATGTTGTCCAGAATCGTTCTCAGTTCCAATCTGCCCCAGGACACAGCCTGCCTCCTTTAATGGAATCTAAAAAAGCAACAGCCGGGTAGCACCCGGCCAGCCTGTCAAGCCAATACTTACAGCCATTCCAAGCCTTAAATCAACCCGGGACAACCCTTTTTGATTCCACCATAATAATCCTATGCCTACTACTGATTGACGTCAATACCCCGACTCATTCGCCACCCATACCTATCTTTTTCGTCAATAGGAGAAATATGACCCCCTTAAATCGTTCAGTTTCTGAGAATATATTCTATGAATTGACATTTTTCGCAAATCTCTTATAGCATAGTCACCCCCTCCCCAGGGGATAGGGCTAGGAACGGGCAATACAAATGTCCACTGGGGTCTATTTTTTCTCTTACAAAGGTACTCTGTTTCACAAATCGGGTTTTATCGAGATTGTATTTCATTTCACAAAGTCCAGCCATGGCTTAATGTCATGAATATATACCAATGCCGGCAGGGAGGTGAGAATGAGCAAAAGCTAAATCATTTTGAAATTTTGGTTGCGGCACGAAAACTCACCACTGGTAAGGAAGTGAACTTGTTGAAAAGACAAACGAGTTATATTCTGGCATTAAGTGTTTTGCTGGCTGTCCTGGCAATAACCGGGTGTTCCAATTCCCAGCCAGGACCCCGGGAGTTGTTAGACAAGTACTTTACATCAGCCGAAAAACAAGATTACGCAACAACCTACAGCTGTTACAACAAAGATTATCAAAATAAGGTTCCTGAAACTGAGTTCATCAGCCGCCGTAAAGAAGCATCGGTAGTCCAGGCCTTTCAAATACTGAAACTGGACGCAGACAAAGACCAAGGCAAAGCGACTGTCACAATTACTTTTGCTCCGTCAGCAACACTGAAACGGCCCCAGCCTGTCACCGTCCAGGTCCAGGAAGACTTAATCAGAGAAGCGGACGGTTGGAAAATCAAAGTCTGGTAAGGCCGTGCAAAAAGGAGAAATTGCATGTTCAAGCAAAAAATGTTTCTTATATTTGGTTTGTCAGTACTACTGGTTTTTAGCCTGGCGGCCGCGGTCGCAGCTTCTACCACAGGGATTTCCGGGACTGTCAAAGACATCAGCACCGGCGCTGTTATTTCCGGCGCTGCGATCAGTGACGGAACCCATAGCGTAACCAGCGATGCGTACGGCAACTACTCTTTGAGCGAACCCCCCGGCAGTTACACCCTGCATATTTCCAAATCAGGTTATCTGACAACTTCACAAATCTGCACTGTTGGTTCCGGCACAGTTACAGTAAACTGGAGCCTGACCAAACAATACGGGACTCAAACCCCGCCGGCTTATGCCAATAAAATGCAGTATGCGATATTTGCCTGGAACGATTTGGGTATGCATTGCGACCAGGACGACTACTCTTACTTCTCCGTCCTGCCTCCCTTCAACACACTCCATGTTCAGGTCATAAAACGTCCGGACCTTGTTA
>JAJYNB010000426.1 GCA_021786555.1 Bacillota bacterium
CACCGGGGTCTCCCAGATTGTTGAACTGACGCGGCAGCTGAGAGGGGAAGCAGGGGGACGTCAGGTGGACGGGGCCAGGAATGCTTTGGCCGTGAACTTCGGCGGTTTTGGCAATAACGTGGTAGCGACAATTTTGACTACAGGGGAGGGCTGAAGAGATGCAACCTGAAATGTACGCATATAAATGTACTGCCTGCGGTCATCTCCACCATCCGGCGCACTTCGTCTGTGTCCAATGCGGCAGCCGCGAGTTTGAACAGGCAGTGCTGGCAGGTGAGGGAACCCTGCTGACCTATACCCGCGTCTACAACCTGCCCGAGGGATATATGAAGCCTTTTATCGCCTTTGGCATAGTGGAATTCCCTAACGGCCTCAGGGCCGCCGGGCAGATGGGGACCGACGAGCTGAGGCTGGGCATGAAAGTCAGGGCTGAGGTCGGAGTGGTAAAAGAAGGCGTGGGCCAGGACTTTTACGGTTTCATCTTCCACAAGGCGGAGTGAACGTGGGGCAAGAACGGGGGTGATGCCTATGAGGTGAGTGGCCAAACGGCATTAGAGGCTATTCTGAAGGGAAAGGGAGGTTGTTGTAAAAGTGGGAATCACCAAGCTGTATGACATTGAACAGGTACCTCCAATTGGCAAAGCCATACCACTGTCTTTTCAGCACGTTTTTGCTATGTTCGGCGCCACCATTCTGGTACCTCTCCTGACCAAACTTGACCCGTCGGTCACCCTGTTTTGCTCGGGCTTGGGAACTTTGCTGTTCCATCTTATCACCAAAGGCAAGGTCCCGGCCTATTTGGGTTCATCCTTCGCTTTCATCGCTCCAATCATTGCCGCGTCCAAAGCCTACGGGGCACAGGGCGCCTTAACCGGCATGATGGCAGCAGGTATTGTCTACGCCATTGTTTTTGCAATTATCGCTGTCGCAGGCCTTGACTGGATTCCGCGGGTGCTCCCGCCGGTGGTGGTGGGGCCGGTAGTAATGATCATAGGCTTGAGTCTCACTCCTGTCGCCATCCAGGAGGCCCAAAAAGGGCTGGTCACAGCTTTCATCACCGCTGGGATTGTGGTGGTATTCAGCATTTTCGCCAGGGGATTTCTCAAGGTCATCCCGATCTTGCTCGGCACTGTGGGCGGTTATATTGCTGCTGTAGTGCAGGGACAGGTGAATTTTGATGCCATCAACCAGGCGTCCTGGCTTGCCCTGCCCAAGCTTAGCTTTGTAACAGGACACCTGCCTGCGTTCACCTGGGGAGCAGTCAGCCTCATTGCCCCCATAGCCATTGCCACTATCGTAGAAGATGTGGGCCATCTGCTGGTCATCGGCGACACGGTAGAGCGGGATTTGATGCGCAAGCCGGGCCTGCATAAGGTTCTCCTGGGCAACGGGGCGGCAACCTTTGTCGGCGGTTTCCTGGGCGGGGTGCCCCTTACTACCTACGGCGAAAACATCGGCGTCCTGGCTATCACCAGGGTGTTCAGCGCCCGGGTAATTCAGGGGGCAGCGGTAATTGCCATCCTGCTCAGCTTTGTGCAGAAATTCGGCGCTGCGATTCAGACCATTCCGGAACCGGTCCTGGGTGGAATAACCATCATCCTCTACGGCATGATTGCCGCCGTGGGCTTAAGAAACCTGGTGGAAAACCGGGTGAGCCTGGCCAATAACAGGAATTTGATTATAGTGTCGGTGATTTTTACCCTTGGCGTAGGCGGGATTGCTTTAAATTTCGGACAGTATTCCTTCCAGGGAGTCGGACCTGCGGCTATTATCGGCATCCTGCTCAATTTGCTCCTGCCCAACGATAAAGCAGAGGATGCCTCGGTGTAGGCAGCGGTCAAAACACCGCGGGGACAGTGTCAGGGGGACAGGTCCCTTGACACTCGGTGAAATGGTAGTGGACAGTGTCAGGGGGACGGGTCCCTTGACACTCGGTGAAATGGTAGGGAAGATTGCGGTGTCACTGGAACCGTCCCCCTGACACTGCTGGAACCGTCCCCCTGACACTGTCACTGGAACCGTCCCCTCGACATTCCCCTTGACATTCCGGGTTGCTTCTTGACTGGAAACAAAAAATGTCTCGCCTGTAGTTGGCGAGACGTTTTTTGTTGCGTGGACTGCTGTACGGAACTCAGCAAATGTGTGTCAAGGGACCTGTCCCCTTGACAGTCCGGGCGAGAGCCAATAGGTTCTTAGAACCCCCTGGCTTTAGCCATGGGGAGATTCAGCCAGACTTCTCTCCGTACAGGTATGGATTACTTTACACCTGAGTTCGCGGCATATCGAAGTGAAATTTACCGCTGATTTGACTGAGTTCCGTAGGAACGACGATAGATTCTGCAACTTTTCCTGCCAATCTATATTTGGCAGAAATACAACCCGACTGGAAGTCGTTTTGTAAATAATACTGTGAAGGTGACTCTTTCAAGGTTAAGACTCGCCTCCTCCTTCAGTTTTCCAGCCTTGGCTGATTATGGTCACGCCGCACGGTAAACCCGGATCCAAGGATTTTTCGATGACACCATCAAATACATAACGGTCGGTCCTGTCGATGCTTTCAATGATTCCGCTGGCGACGCTAAAACGGCCAGTGCTGTCGGCGCCTAATTCCGGATCAAAAGGCATCTCCAACATCAGATCTTTTTCATAAAGCTCATACAATTCGAGTAATGCGTCTTCCAGTTCATCAGAAGCGTAAACGATAGGAAGCTTGATGGATTCTAATGCTTCTTTGCGGCTAATCATATAGCTGTGTGAAAAGAGCTTCTTTGTCAAGTTGTCAACAACATGATTTACCCTTTCCGATTGAGAAGAGTCAATGTGAGTGAGCAGCAATCTTTTAGCAATAGATCTTATCAAAGAGTAGGATCTGTAAAGATTCCCCAGAGCTAGAGGGTGAACATGTTCTAAAAGTCGGGAAAAAACCTCGACTAGGGCGGCCTCATTGCGAATCCCAAGATCCTTAGTAACCTTAAAAAAGGAATAAACATCCTCCACATTGACAGGTAATCTGGCTGCCGGATTGCGAGGATCCTGGGGGTTAAACATGCTGGTGACGTGTGGATCAACAGGGCTTAATTCTCCCATTCTAGTCATGATTATTTCTGAGGCCCCTAAAGCAATCAAGGTACCGGCGCTATATGCCTTAAACGGTATCAAAACGGAGAAATAGTTGGTAAATTCGTAAACCAGCTGAACCAATCTAATTGCAGTATGAACGTCTCCCCCTTTAGTAAACAGGAACAGGTCCAATTTTTTTGGCGATGATAGATTTTTTAAATGTTTATAAAATACTGGGATAATGTCCGGAGCTATTCTGGTACTTATATTCTGTCTATCCCCACCGATATAGGTAATAACAGAGGACTGTCTAATGGCTGAGATCTTTTGTATGAGCTCTTTTCTACCCTTTGGCATATCGCGTTCCTTTCAGTCTTTTCTTTCCTACGTTATTGTGAACCAGATATTAAGCAAGATATTCTTAAATAACGCGAATAATAATACAGTCAAAAATGCATTCTAGTTAACGGTGGAAACCCACAAACACTTTTTAAGGAGGAACTCTATGTTAATCAATCAGCAAATCCAGTCAAGTTCACTTTCGGGCCAAGTACGTCTCTCCCCAATAAACACCAGTTTATTGGGTATCGGAACAGCGGTTACCTACGGCATTAACGCTGCCGGAAACGTTTCTGCACTTAACCCCACTGCGGCCCAATCGGGGGCTTTTATGAGTCCCCAAAGCAATTGGTCAGGATTTCCCATGCAACTTTACCCAGCCGTTTCCGCAACTCAATTTGGCCAAATTCCGAGTGGAGCATTCTCCGGGGCATTTTCGCGAGGAATGGTTCAACCGAGTGTTGATATTTCCGAATCTTCCAGCGATGTAATTGTTTCCGCTTATGTAGCTAACGTCAACGTCAACGACCTTAGGCTAAATGTGACTGATAACTCTGTAACCATTTCTGCCTCTGCTTGGACTGGAAATGAATATGTTGTACTCAACCGAACAGTTGCGCTGCCCACAAGTATTAGGGCAGAAGCGGTTGATGCAAGCCTGCAAAGTGGAGTTTTGGAAATCCGGATGCCTAAAGCCGACAAAAGTCTTCGGGCCAGAACCACAATTAGTCCTGACCCCATTCAAGCCCAATAAGGCATTTGAATTTTTTGACTAAAGCAGCGGGTTGTTTTGACCCGCTGCTTTTTCCACCTCTGATTGCTGCGGCATCTGCAGGTAAGGTATTATCCCCTAACAATTGAAGCTGATGCGATAATTGCCCATTTTGGGCAAAAGATATTTGAAAGACGATGATTGATTATAGGCTCAGCAGTAGAAAACTGCCGGGCCTATTTTTTTTGTCCAAATAATGTATTTGACCAAAATGTCTTGTAAAAAACTGATAATTTCTATTACTGTTTCCTAGCGGGCCCTGACACATACGCTTCCGACCGCGCTAAACGGCCCTGCGAAGGATGCTGGCAAAGGTTTGCGCCGGACCCACGAAGGGCGATTAACTTAGCGGAGAACCGTCCCCGGGTGACTCAAATTAGGGGTTGATTTCCAGGCGGTAGTCTACTTTTGCTACTTTGTTGACGGTGTGGGAGACGCTGCAGTATTTTTCCTGGGAGAGTTCTATGGCGTGGCGCAGTTTGTCTTCTGGCAAATCGCTGCCCCAGAAACGGTACACCAGGGTAATGTCGGTAAAGACTTTGGGGTGGTCCCCGGCCCGGTTTCCTTCCACTTTGATCTCAAACTTGTCCGGGCTGACCCGCATCTTTTTCAGGATGGAGACTACATCCATGCCGGTGCAGCCTGCGACAGACATGAGCAGCAGTTCCATGGGTGCGGCGCCCTGGCCCTTGCCGCCTGCTTCAGGTTTAGCGTCCAGAGGAATATCCACCGGGTTTGCGCCCCGGCCGGTAAATTGCATACCGTCGATGTATCGCACGGTTACTTCCATTTGTAAGCCTCCCTTGGAAAATATTTCAGGAAATATTATAACTTATTTGGCTTGGACTAACCATATATGATATCCTAATTGCCAAAAATTAATCATATTTTATGATAAGACAAAAGTCATAAAAAGTGGCGTATGAATAAGTATAGTAGAGGAATGGAGGGATAAATTGGGTAGCCGGGATTTGAGGTTACCCTCTGAAAGTGGTATAGTTTTTTTGGCAAAAATTGCGGAAAGAAGGAGATGACTCATAATACATGGCAATCCGGGTAGGTATTAACGGATTCGGGCGCATTGGGCGCAATGTATTGCGAGCAGCTTTCAGGCGCTCTGACATCGAAATCGTAGCAGTAAATAACCGCACGGTTGGGGACATTATGGCCCATCTGTTGAAGTATGATTCGGTTCACGGCATGCTTAACGCTGATGTTCGTTTTAGTGACAACAAATTACTGGTTGACAGCCGGGAGATCAAGGTTGTGTCCCACACGGATCCTGCCGCAATTCCCTGGGGCGACTTGGGAGTAGATATTGTCATCGAATCCAGCGGCAAGTTCAACAAAGGCAGCGAATGCCAAAAACATATCTCCAATGGTGCAAAAAAGGTGGTTATTTCAGCTCCGGCCAAGGAAGAAGATATAACGATCGTGCTGGGTGTCAACGAAGAGAAATATGACCCGGCCAAGCACCATATTGTTTCCAACGCTTCCTGTACGACCAACTGCCTGGCCCCTGTTGCCAAAGTACTTAACTCAACTTTTGGAATCAAACGCGGCTTAATGACCACTGTCCATTCCTATACCAATGACCAGCAGATTCTCGACCAGTCCCACAAGGATTTTCGCCGGGCCCGCGCTGCCGCCATGTCCATTATCCCCACCACCACTGGCGCGGCCAAAGCAGTAGCCCTTGTCCTACCTGAGCTTGAGGGCAAGCTGAACGGATTTTCCATGCGGGTTCCCACACCCAACGTATCCGTGGTTGATTTGGTGGTTGATGTGGAAAAAAGCACCAGCAAAGAAGAAATAAATGCTGCACTGAAATCTGCCGGTGAAGGAGCGCTGCAGGGAATCCTAGGCTACAGCGAGCTGCCTCTGGTATCCAGCGATTACAACGGCAGTTCCTATTCTTGCATTATTGATGCCCTGTCCACCATGGTCATTGATGGTACCATGGTGAAAGTAATCGGGTGGTACGACAATGAATGGGGCTATTCCACCAGGGTAGTTGACCTGGTTTCCTATATCGGGGCCAAGGGTCTGTAAAAATTTAAGCGTTAAGGTGGATTGACATGGGCCGCCAACCTGGCAAAGGGTTGACGGCCCTTGATGTTCTGTGCTGACAGCTGCTTAGCAGCTTGGGACCGGGTTTGTTCTCAGTCTGAAACCGGAATAGCGGGTGACCGGTCATAAGGGCTGATTCTACACGGGTAAAAAGCGTGAAGATTGTTTGAGACTGCGTTCCGAGGAATGCAACCAGGAAGGCCAAAACCCAACCATTAGCAACGAAATACGGCAATTAAGGCGCAAATTTCTGCAACTCGACAGAATATTCATATTGGCGACAATATTCACGGTATATAATGAAACTACGATTCGCAATGCGGAACAATAATCTGCACAAAGGAGTGTAGGATGGCACGGGCGCTAGCGCCGTGACTGTGGCTGAACTTAATCTATATTCTTTGGGTCTGGAGGAATCTAACAAGTGGAAGAAGAAAAATTGGAAGCCTTGCTGCAGGAGACCCGGGTTTTTCAACCCCCGGAAGGGTTTCGGCAGCAGGCATATGTGCAAGGCCAGGAAATCTATGAGGAGGCTGAAAACAGGATCGAGTTTTGGGCCAAACAGGCAGATCGTTTGGAATGGTTTGAATCCTGGTCGACTGTGCTGGAATGGAATCCCCCTTTTGCCAAGTGGTTTGTCGGCGGTAAGCTGAATGCTGCCTACAACTGTCTGGACCGTCATCTACAGGGGTGGCGCCGCAACAAAGCCGCCATCATCTTTGAAGGAGAGAACGGTGACAGCCGCGTTCTGACTTACCAGGACCTGCACCGGGAAGTTTCCCAATTTGCCAATGTGCTGAAGTCCCTGGGCGTTCAGAAAGGGGACCGGGTTACTATCTACCTGCCGATGATCCCGGAAGCGGCGGTCGCCATGCTAGCCTGCGCGCGCATCGGCGCTCCCCACAGCGTAGTCTTTGGAGGTTTCAGCGCTGAGGCTCTCAGGGACCGGATCCATGACGCCCAGGCAAAGGTGCTGATTACTTCGGACGGCAGTTACCGCCGC
>JAJYNB010000355.1 GCA_021786555.1 Bacillota bacterium
GCTGCATCACCACTCAGCACGTGCATTCATGGACTCTCTGCCTCAGCGGTTTCCTATGCTTTTCTCCACAGTGACACACTTGGGATAACGCAGTCGTCCGGGTGTTGAACTCATAGACTCTGCCGCCAGCGCTTTCAGCCTTGCGGCTTAGCCTTCGTCACAGGCACATTTGAGGCAGCGGCGCAGTTTGCGCCGCTGCCTGTCAGTGCAAGATGATAAATGCCTATTGAACTTCGTTCCACTGGCTGGCAGTTATGTGAGAAGTAGCTGTTCCGGTAGCAAGTTGCGGAAGAAGATCGCCACTGGCGTTGGTCTCGCTAAGCCCAATTTGTACCTCTACTGTAAGAACGTCGCCCGCATGAAGTTGAATATGGTTGAGAGCTGTTTGGAAGTTGGCTGTTCCTGATCCGGTAATCGTTGCAGTACCGGGCATAGAAATTGTATAGTTCACTACATTGAACCAAGGGTCGAGATTGGTACCATCAGAATTCCAACTCCAAGTAAAACTTTCCAGCTTCACGGGGATGCTGCCCAGGTTAGCGATCTGAACTCTGGTGGTGGGACCATACCACGGATAGCCGTTTGTGATCCGCTCGGTAATGGCGCTGTAATATTTAGTCTCATCGGCAGTCATTCCGATATATGAGCAAACCGTGGGGTCATTAGTACTTTTTAGGCTGGCTACGTCCTTCATTTCACTGTTAATTCCCAGACCACCATAGGTGTTTGTCCACTGCGGGTCTGCCCCATAGCTGCCTTGATTAGGGCCAATGCCAACAATACCATAATCCGCAACACCGGTATTATCTCCGTCATCATTGGTACCTACATCCCTGATCCCGATAAGCACATTACCGGTTTGCACCGAGACATTGGCGTCAACTGAGCTGGACCACTTAGCGAAGCCGAAGCCCACCGAGGTCAAAGCCAGGACTGCTACTATAGCAAGAATAACCATTTTTCTCATTTGATAACATCCTCCCATTTTTGAATACTTTTGGCATGTTTTGAATTGTTTCTGCCAACCGCTTATGACCTAAAAATTTTCCACTCACTCGCTCCCGCTGCTGTACAATTCTATATCTTTCCCACCTCCTGTGTCTTGATATCTTCACCAAGTCTTGCGCCGGGTTCCCCGCGATGGGTTTGGCCCTACGGCTCATGGGTTTCTCGCCTGCTCCAGATTGTTGATCATATCCAGCAGGTCTTTTGCCCCCAGTATTTCACCGCGGGTGTAGGCGCTCGGATTGGCTAAAATGGTCAACGCATTGTTAACTGCCTCGCCAACTGTAACTGTCCCATTGTTCCACTCTACCCGGCCGGCAAGAGAGAGATAGGCGCTGCCGGGGTTGGGCATTTGCGGCATCCCGCTCAAATTGACGGTGAGTTGAGCGGCCAGCAGCTGGGCGCGCAGGATAGTCAGCACGTCTGACTGTTTGGCGTTGTAATGGGCAAAGATGGCATCGGCCGAACTTATATCAGAGGCGATGGTACCGGCCAGCAAGGCGGTGAACTGCTCCGCAGTATAGTGGTTGCGCCAGTTCTTCCAGTACCCCGGGGTCAGACCGGATAAATCCTGCTGTTGGGGCGGGGTTGGTACAGACAGAACGTGGAACTCAAAGGCTTCTTCGAACACCTGGCCGGGGCAAAGGGTTCTGCCTGTATTGTCCAGCCAGCGCACCTCCGCGACCTGATTGCCGGCCGTATCGTAGAGCGGTGTCACTACCCCGTCCACAAGTGGAACCGGTTGGCCCAGCCAATTCAGCGCCGGCTCGGGCATAACTATGGGATCGGCGCCGACATTGGTAACTTTGACGCTCAGTTCGTTATAATAACCGGGGTACGGGTTTGTAACGGTTGCGGTAAGGGTGTCGAGGGTACCGTCACCGCTGTTGCCGCTAAAGGTTCCGGTCGTGGCGGCCAGGTCCTGGCCAGTCATCGACACATTATACATACCGGCATCACTGGTCTCATCAGTCCCATAATCCTGCGACATGAAGGAGTTGGCGACAAAGGCCATGGCAGGGTCGGTCCTGAACTGAAACACCAGGGGCCCGTCCTGGGCAAGGGACCCGTTGATGGTGATGGCGTCAGTGACTGCGGCGAAGCCGAAAACTGCAGCTAAAATAGTCAGGACCATGATGGGAAGATGCAGGGCCGTTCTTTTCATTTTTAACACCTCCAATCTTCTGTGCCTTTCCTGGCCGAAAACGTCTGCGGCCCATTTGCAGCAGGGGCATAGGTGTTGGCCCCGCTTGCCGTATGTTTATATTCAATCATGATATCTCGTATAAACTCAATCGTCCCATTGACTGATACATCCCTCCACTAAAAGTTGAAAGAAAACAGTCTGGATTAAGCCCAGTGGAAAGAAGGAATAGGCACCTTACCTGTCTAAGCTTAGCCAGAGCTGCAGTTAAGGGACAAACCGGCCTAGCGGGAAGGCCTAATCCTGGGAATTTAGGATTAGGCTGGAATATCCAGTTGGGTTAATCATTCCATCCATGACGGTGGTAACAAAACAATTTTTACCGCAGCTCAGAATTGCACCTGTATGCTTTTTGGCCTGAGTGAACTCGTTCAGCTAAAGCTGAACATCGAGACTTCGGTGGGGGAGTCTACCCCCACCGAAGCAGAGCACGGAATACCTACTCCCACTTATAGAAGTGGGAGTAGGTATTGAACTTGCAGGGGTCCGGCAAACCTAATGGTCTGCCGGACCTCTGCACTCTTTATTGGCCTTTTCCATAGATTTCAAGGACTGAAACACTTTGGACAAACCGCTCGCTCTAAAGAGAATTAACTGATATACAGTGGCTCTGATACTACGGGCCAAGCACGACTACAGCATCGACGTTAATCGTTGTCGCTTTTCTCGCCAGCCTGTTAGCCGTGCCGGTCCATTCAATTTTAATGCTGTGAGTTCCGGCTTGGAGGCTGTTTTTCTCAAAAGCAACCGCTTTATTCTGCACTAGCTTGGAGAAAAGGTCTACGGCATAGGCGGCTCCGTCCAGGGTTACTTTGGCTATACCCTGACTGGAGTTTTTCTGTGCCACATACTGAATCCCTGTGCCGTTGAACAGCAATTCAGCCGAAGCCCCTGAGGCATTGGTGACTGCCAGTGAAGCACCGGATGCATTGGGATCGCTTTTTGTACTCCACGCACCGGCATAGATGATCTCGGGCGCTGTGTTTTCATAGGTTCCGGTTCCGTTGCCCAGCAGAACCTGGAGGGTGTAATTGCCGCTCCCCGCATAGCCGCAGGCGTCGAGGTAATAATCCCCTTCAGCAGGAGCCAGGAAGGATATGGTTTCGTTGGAGGTTCCGGGATTTTCCGAGTAAGCCACAATGCCGTCGCCGGTTTTTACGGTTGTTGCTGTTTTGTCGTACAGATAGAGGTCAAAGTCAGTTCCAGGCGTGCCGGAGGACATGGTCGCGACAAGCTTTTCACCTTTTAACAGGTGAACTGCGAAAACGTCATCCAGGTCAGTGTCTTGGTCCAGGGTACCGTTAACCACGCTGCCCGGCAAAGGAACGCCCGGAATGTCAGCATCGGACGCGGCGCTGCCAACAGCATCGGCCGCATTGATCATTCCGCCGGTGAGCACCTTCCCGTTCAGGGATGACAGCGGCGTGGCCGCAACCAGTAATGCCTGTTTGACCTGATCCACAGTGAAGCCGGGATGAGCGCTCATCACCAGGGCAGCGGTGCCGGTGGCATGGGGAGTGGCCATGGAAGTACCGCTGTAATAGTCATATGCGGTGCCATAGCCGTTCCCCGACCAGACCAGATCAACCACTGCCTCAGGGCCATTAGACGCCAGTTGGTCGTTCCAGGGCTGAAGCTTGCCGTCCATAGTGTACTGGGTCCCGGCATAGGTTGTGTTGGCAACCCCTTGCAGGGTCCTGATCGAGACCCCGTCCAGGGTGATTTTAGTTTTAAGCAGATCTTTAATAAGGCTTGTTTGAGTATTGCCATACAAAACATCAGGTCCGGAAAGATAGAGATTGTGGCCGCTCGTTAAATATTGTGACAGGTTTGTGAGGTCGTTAGGGGTAAGGTTGAATTTTGCTTTACCCCAGGAATCGCCGGTGAACCAAAGAACCGCCCGGTATTGGTTCAACACGCTGAGGGCAGGACCGTCCATATCTGTCGGGATCGTGACAACGGTATAGTTATAGCCGCTCAAGGCGCTGGTATAGTTGGCCAGCACGTCGGTATAACCGGCATCATGCTGGTCGTCCTGGACTAAGAGGATCGGGTCGGCAGCGCTTATGCCCAGTTTGTTCAGCGCCCTGTGCACAATGTCCTGCCTGGTCGACGCCTGGGCGAATTCCTCCAGGCCGAAGCCCTGAACAATACCTTTGTAGTTTGAGGCGCTTACCTCCAAACCTGCTCCAGCTGCTCCAGTGTACTGCGGCGGAACTGTACTCAGAATATCTACCCCAGGGGCTGCTACGTCCACGGATTTAGGACCGTAGTTGGAAAAGGAAGCCAGGTTGCCTTTATTGTCTATCGCCGCGACAGAAAGAATATTGGGCAGATCATAGGCGGCTGGATACATAGGAGTTGAATCCGCATTTACAGCGGAATTGCCGGCGGCTGCCACAAACAGCATGCCCGAATTCTTAATGGCGTCATAGAGGGCCTGGCTGTACGAGCCTCCGCCCCAGGAATTGTTGGCTAGCTTGACTCCCTGGGCTTTGGCATAATCAATGGCGAGAATCGCCTGGGAATCGTATCCACCCCCGGGACCAAGAAATTTCAGCGGCATAATTTTCACACCCGGGGCCGCGCCAATTACCCCTGTATTATCAGCTGACGCGGCGATGGTGCCGGAAACGTGGGTGCCGTGCTTATCGCCATCGGCAGGATCGAAAACCGTGTTGTCATTGTGGTAGAAGTCCCAACCGTTCACGTCATCGATGAAACCGTTGCCGTCGTCGTCGATGCCGTTATTAGGAATTTCTTTGCTGTTTACCCAAATGTTGTTCTTTAGATCAGGATGATTTATATCCGCGCCGGTATCGATAACGGCTACAACGGTTTGCGGGGTACCCTGGGTCACTTCCCACGCCGGTTCGACATTGATATCAATGCCTGCTGTTCCTGCTGCACCCTTTACTGTTTGTCCTGTGTTTTTTAAGCCCCATTCCTGGTTATACAGGGGGTCGCTGACGCTCAGCAGGGGCTGAAGCTTGTAATCCGGTTCAGCGTACTCCACGACCTTTGAGTTCTTCAGGGTCTGCACTACCTCCGCCACAGTTTTGCCGCTTTGGATCTGCATCAACTTGGCGCCTGTGAAGCCAAGCGATTTGACAGTTTTCAGCTGGGCTTGTTTGGCGGCTGCTTCTAAATTCGACTCGCTTTTGCCGTTCTTAAACTTTACAATCACGCGGCCGGCGGCAAAGGTTTCGGCACTCGCCCCCGCTGCACCGTTTTTTAACAGCGCCCCGCCTTGGTCGATTGAGGCGGGCACAGGCAGAGAAAATGAGAGCAACAAAACCAGGCTGATCAGGCAGGTCAGACCTTTCTTGCTAAGAGAACTAATCAAGTTTACCCCTCCTTCAGTTTGTTTGTCTGGTTCCCAGCTCCCCCTTGCAGGCTGGTCCATATTATTAAATGCAAAGTGGGGTCAAGTTGTGACAACCTGTCTACCGTCGCGAACATTTAACGCGGACACTGAATGCCCCAAGGGATTAGTACACATGGTCTCTGCTGGGCGGTTGATGAGCCCTAATTGCAAAAAAAATAAACCCCGTTAAATTACGAGGTTGAGGAAACCATAGTGCTATAGATATACTTCGTTCACTTCCCATTGCCGATGAAAATCTCAGGCCGGCCTGTTAATCCCAGGTGCATGGCCAGGAGCAGCGCCTCCGAGCGGCTCCGCACGCCAAGTTTGCGGAAAAGGCTGCGCAAGTGGGTTTTTACGGTGGACTCGGAAAGGAAAAGGGCACGGGCCATCTCCTGGTTGGAAAGGCTCTTTCCCAATAAGGTGAGTACCTGATGTTCTCTCTCACTCAAGGCAGGCTGTGAAACCTGGCCGTTGCCGTTGGAGTGATGATTAAAAAACTCAGGCCCGGGCCGAGGGAGGCACAGCATGCCCGCCAAGACAATGAGTTCCAGCGACTGCACAATCTGCCGCGGAAACAGCCTAGTTGGCAAACAACCGCGTACACCCACCCGCAGCAGTTCCATCAGATTCACTCTTTTGGGGTCGTCCACCAGAATCACCGGGAGGACGAAAGGGGAATTCAAACAAAGGGCTGTAATGACAGGGAGCGGATCTGCCCCGTTTACCGTCCAGAGAATGATGTCCGGCTGAAGACGACTCGCGGCATCGATTAGGTCCGCACTACCGGTGCTCTTGCCAACAACTTTAAAGATATCAGCCTCCCCGATAACTGCGGCAAGGCTGTCGCAAAACTGAATTGTCTCACAGCTTATTAAAACCCGGAATTTACCCATCTTATCCCCTCACCCATAGTCCTGTGTGCGGGACTCTCCCTGGTTGCTCTCTAAACCAAGCCAGGATTTGCGGCTGTGTTAAGTCTTATATGGGAAGCGCCATATGGCAGAAGAAGGCCATAAGAACCGGCAGAAAGAAGAAATTAGATAGACACCGGAAAATCAGCTCTTGTAGACTGAAAAGCCCTGTTTTTCCTGGCAAGCAGATACTTGTACACTACCTGACCGTCAAACACATAGTAATTCACCAAACCCGCAGTTGCCTGATTGACTTTTATTATGGGTTTTGCCAGCTCATCAGCAACTTTCACAAGCTCATCAATGGAAGCAAAGGAAACAACCATAACCTGGTCGCCCAGCTGGATCTCACCCGGTACCTTGACCAACCTGGCACCGTACTTCTTTTGGATTGCCGCCTCTTGATCCACCGGAGGCACCGGCTTACTCTTGGAAAAGAGAAGCAAAAAGGCTAACAATAAACCTAGGACAACAGTTGATATGGCTAAATAAATCAAGCGGGATTTTTTTTGCCCCAGGGCTGGGTCCGTTACAGTCACCGTTTTTGAAATTGAGTCACTTTTTTCCTCAGCAAGATTGCCATCGATTTTAAACCGGCCTTGTGAAAGGGGTATGACCATGGTGGGTCCCAGCGAACCCTGCAGCGACCCTGCCGGGGTATCCCCCTGCAAATTGATTGCCAGTTTAACAGTC
>JAJYNB010000169.1 GCA_021786555.1 Bacillota bacterium
TCTTAATATTGTCTGCCACATCAATAGGGTTGAACGTGATACCGGTGTAGAAGTAGGTAAAAAGAATAATCAGCATGGCATACACAAGCAGGTAAGGGATGGACTGAAGAGTTCCGTTCATGGAAAACCATGTCTGAATGAAATTGGCGAACCATGTGCCACGGAACCAAGTGGAGATCTGCTGGGGAAAAGCCAGAATCGAGATAGCAAAGATTACAGGTATGACCCCGGCCTGATTAACCTTCATGGGGATATGGGTGCTTTGACCCCCGTAAACCTTACGTCCTACAACCCGCTTGGCATACTGGACCGGGATTCTCCTTTGCCCTTCCTGAATGTAAACTATGGCAGCGATGACTAGCACTGCAATTACAATCAGGACAAGAAGAGACAGGATATTGGCTTCACCAGCCTGCACTAACTGCAGGATGTATTTTAAACCATCGGGTACCCGGGAAACAATACCGGCAAAGATGATTAGCGAAATACCATTGCCTATGCCCCGTTCTGTAATCATCTCTCCCAGCCACATCAGGAAGGCTGTCCCTGCGGTCAACACCAGTGAAATCATCAAGATAACGGGCCACTTGTAACCAGGTGCTGGCAGAGCCAGCGTGGGCTGCAGCAGTCCAATGGAAAGACCCAGCGCCTGAATAAAACCTAACACAACTGTGCCGTAACGAATGTATTGGGTAATCTTTTTGCGGCCTTCGTCGCCCTCTTTAGCCAACTGCTGCAGACTGGGTATCACTACCTGTAAGAGTTGCATGATAATTGAAGCGTTGATGTAAGGGGCGATACTCATGGCAAAAACGGTAAAACTCTTGAAAGCTCCGCCGGAGATAGCATCAAAAAACTGAACCAGCGTGCCTTCACCAATCAGTTGCAGCAGCTTGGTACGGTCAATGAAGGGAACAGGGATGTGGGCACCGATTCTGAACACGAGAAACATTAGCAGTGTAAAGAGAATCTTCTTCCTGAGGTCTGCGACTTTCCATGCACTCTTCAAAGAGTCGACGATCATGATTAGATCACCTCAACTTTTCCACCGGCGGCAACAATCTTTTCCGCCGCCGACCGGCTAACACTGTTTACTTTTACGGTCAGTGCCTTGGTCAATTCTCCTGTGCCTAAGATTTTTACTCCGTCTTTAAAGGACCTGATTACTCCGGCAGCCAGCAACGTTTCGGTGGTTATTTCGGCGCCGGCCTCGAATATCTCCAGCCTGTCAAGGTTGACAATGCTATATTCCTTTTTCAGCGGATTTCTAAAGCCACGTTTCGGCATCCTGCGGGCCAGAGGTTGTTGCCCTCCCTCAAAACCAGGGCGTACTCCCCCGCCGGAACGGGCTTTTTGGCCCTTGTGACCTTTACCGGCCGTTTTCCCCAGTCCAGAGCCAATGCCGCGGCCTTTGCGCTTCGGTTCCTGACGGGAACCAGGAGCAGGTTGGAGTTCGTGCAGTCTCATTATGCTTTAACACCTCCCTTAACAAACAGAATTTTATCCGTTGAGTTCTTCTACGGCCACCATATGGCTCACCTTGCGAATCATGCCCCGAATCACGGGATTATCGTTATGAACGGCAGAACTGTTCAACTTATTGAGGCCCAGGGCCCGGACAGTCGCCCGTTGGTCTTGGGTTTTGCCGCTTAAACTTTTAACCAGTGTCACTTTAATGTTCACGGCTCTAAACCTCCTATCCTAGCCCATAATCTCTTCAATAGCTTTTCCGCGCAGCCTTGCTACATCTTCAGCCCGCTTAAGAGCTTTCAAACCGGCCATAGTGGCGTTCACCATGTTATGAGCGTTGGCAGAACCCAGTGATTTGGTTAAAATATCGTGGACACCGGCCGCTTCCAGGATTGCCCGTACCGCTCCGCCGGCAATAACACCGGTACCACGGGCAGCTGGTTTGAGCAGAACCTTTCCGGCGCCGAATATACCGAGGACTTCATGGGGAATTGTGGTACCCACAAGTGGAACATCGATCATATTCTTCTTAGCATCTTCCACACCTTTGCGAATTGCTTCAGGTACTTCAGTAGCTTTACCCAGGCCGAAGCCAACCCGGCCTTTGCCGTCGCCCACAACTACCAGGGCGCTGAAGCTAAAACGGCGGCCGCCTTTGACCACTTTGGCCACACGATTGATATGAACTACTTTTTCATTCAATTCGGATTTGCTTTCCGCGAAATGCGCCACTTTTTTACCTCCTTCTCTTAAAACTCCAGGCCTGCTTGTCGGGCTGCTTCGGCCAGAGCCGCAACTCTGCCATGATAGATATTGCCCCCTCGATCAAAGGAAACCTGGGTAATGCCCTTTTCCACAGCCTTTTTGGCCAGGAGTTCGCCGACGGTCTTGGCGCCTTCCACATTACCTCCGTCCACCTGATCTTTCAAGGCTGGCTCAAGAGAAGAAGCAGCAACCAGGGTGACACCCTGAACATCGTCTATAATCTGTGCATAAATGTGTTTTAAGCTGCGAAATACGCTTAAACGCGGGCGTTCCGTGGTGCCGAATACGTGTTTTCTTACCCGCAGGTGCCTTTTTTTACGGACCTCCCTGCGGTCCTGCCGCTTAATCAACAGCCTTCAACTCCTTTCAGTTGCCTGCAAGAGATTTTGCCCTTGCCGTTAGGATCGGTCTATTTCTTGCCGCCTTTTTTGCCGCCGGTCTTACCAACTTTGCGGCGGATAACCTCACCCTCGTACTTTATGCCCTTGCCTTTATAGGGCTCAGGTTCTCTAACCGACCGAATGTTGGCGGCCAGAGCCCCCACTTTTTCCTTGTCCGCGCCTTTTACAATGATTTTTGTAGGGACGGGAACTTCAATCTCCAGACCTTCAGCGGGCTGAATCTCAACAGGATGGGATTTCCCCACAGTCAAAACCAGTTTTGAGCCTTGCTTTGAGGCCCTGTAGCCAACCCCTACCAATTCCAGGCCTTTGGTGAAGCCCTGGCTTACGCCGGACACCATGTTGGCCAGCAGCGTTCTGGTGAGGCCATGCAGGGAGCGGTGCAGGGGCTCGTCACTGGGACGGGTCACGACAATCTGATTTTCTGCAATATTTATACTCATGTCTTTATGAAATTCTTTGGTCAATGTCCCCTTAGGGCCTTTTACGCTAATCGCATTTCCTTCGATCTTAACCTCTACCCCCTGGGGAATCCCAATGGGCAGTTTACCAATTCTTGACATTCGCTGCACCTCCTATCTGGGATTACCAGATGTAGCAAATCACTTCTCCGCCCAGGCCTTCTTTGCGGGCACGCTTGTCGGACATTATTCCCCTGGAAGTTGAGATTACGGCAGTACCCAAACCGCCAAGAACCTTGGGAATTTCATCTTTTTTGGCATAAACCCGTAAACCGGGTTTGCTAATCCGTTTCAAGCCGCTGATGACCTTTTCGCGGTTGGGCCCATACTTCAAGTACAGGCGCAGAATACCTTGCTTACCGTCTTCAATGAATTCGACGTCCTTCAGAAAGCCTTCGGCTTTAAATATTTCAGCAAGATCCCGTTTGATTCGGGAAGCAGGAACTTCCACTTTCTCGTGGTATACGGTGTTAGCATTCCTGATTCTGGTCAACAGGTCTGCAATGGGATCTGTCATAACCATCGTTTGTCTTCCCCCTTCCGATAGTGTTTTTACCAGCTGGCCTTGGTGACCCCTGGAACTTCTCCTTTATAGGCCAAATGCCGGAAACAAATACGACATATACCGAACTTTCTCATATAGGCGTGGGGGCGACCGCAAAGCTTACACCTGTTGTGAGCCCGCACCGAATACTTTGGCCTGGAAGCCTTGACGATCATTGATTTTTTGGCCACTGATAACCCTCCTTACTGTTCACGGAACGGCATTCCCATTAATTTCAGCAATTCCCTGGCTTCCTCATCGCTCTTGGCCGTGGTCACAAACACCACGTCCATGCCCCGGAGTTTGTCGATCTTGTCATATTCAATCTCCGGGAAAATCAACTGTTCCTTAAGGCCTAAGGTGTAATTGCCGCGACCGTCAAAGGCTTTGGGCGATACGCCGCGAAAGTCTCTGACCCGGGGCAGGGCCACGTTGAACAACTTATCCATAAACTCATACATGCGGTCCCCGCGCAGGGTAACCTTAGTGCCGATGGCCATGCCTTCTCTCAGTTTGAAAGCCGCAATGGATTTTTTGGCCCGGGTGACAACCGGTTTTTGTCCGGATATTTTCGTCAAGTCTGTAACCGCTGCGTCCATGGCCTTAGGATTGCCAATGGCCTCGCCAACACCCATATTGACTACAACCTTTTCAATTTTGGGTGTCTGCATAATGTTTTTATAGCTAAACTTCTGCAACAGGGCAGGAGCTACTTCTTTCTGATACTTTTCCTTTAGCCTTGCCATGGTTGACCCCCCTTCTTAATTACTTGTCCTGAACCTCACCGCAGCGCTTGCAAACCCGCACAAACTTTCCGTCCAATTCCTTGTGTCCGATCCGTGTGGGAGTATTGCACTTTTCGCAGTAAAGCATGACGTTGGAGCTGGCTATGGGCGCCTCTTTCTGCTGAATTCCGCCTTGAGGCAATTTCTGGCTGGGCTTGGTATGCTTCTTCACGATGTTGACTTTCTCAACCACAACCCGTCCCGTCTTTGTAATTACTTCCAGGACTTTGCCCTTGGTACCGGCGTTCTTACCGCTGATGACCATTACCACATCGCCTTTTCTGACGTGTATCTTCTGGCGTGGAGCTGCCAAATTGTTCACCTCCAAAAGTTCGTAGTTCCTCACTGCTGTGGTTACAAAACCTCCGGAGCAAGTGAGACAATCTTCATAAAGTCCTTCTCGCGCAGTTCCCGGGCCACAGGCCCGAAAATCCTGGTTCCTCTAGGACTCTTGTCATCCCTGATAATCACTGCAGCATTTTCACTGAAGCGGATGTAAGACCCGTCAGGCCGTTTTACTTCCTTTCTCGTCCGAACCACTACAGCTTTTACCACATCGCCCTTCTTAACAACGCCCCCTGGTGTTGCCTCTTTAACAGCAGCGATAACGATGTCGCCAATACCGGCATATCTGCGAAATGAACCACCCAAGACGCGGATGCACATCAACTTCTTGGCCCCGGTGTTGTCGCCTACTTTTAGCATTGTCTGTGCCTGAATCACGGCTTATACCCCCTTTCGGTTGTATTTAGAGGACCTCTGCCCTGTCGATGATCTCTATGACCCTCCAGCGCTTGTCTTTACTTAGCGGACGGGTTTCCATGATACGCACCCTGTCGCCGATCCTGCACTGGTTTTCCTGGTCGTGAGCCTTGAATTTTTTGGTCTGTGTTACCGTCCGCTTGTACACGGGATGACTGATAGTCATCTCGACAGCGACCACCACAGTTTTATCCATTTTATCGCCAACTACCCGGCCAACCCGGGTCTTACGTAGCGCTCTCTCCACTGTTCAGACCTCCTTTACCCATTAGGCGCCCTGGCCTTTTAGTTCCCTTTCGCGCAGGACAGTCTTGCTCTGAGCAATACCGGTGCGGACTTCGCGGATGCGCATAGGGTTTTCCAACTGCCCGGTGGCCAATTGGAAACGCAAATTAAACAGCTCTTCCTTTAACTCGTCAACTTTGCGGGCTAATTCTTCACTGGTCAAATCACGGAGGTCTTTAGTCTTCATTTGCGTCACCTCCCAATTCTTCGCGCCTTACAAACTTGGTCCTGATAGGGAGCTTGTGGGACGCCAGGCGTAGAGCTTCCCGGGCCACCTCTTCGGGAACGCCGGCCAGTTCGAACATAATCCGGCCGGGCTTTACAACGGCAACCCAGTATTCAGGCGCTCCTTTACCGCTGCCCATCCTTGTCTCAGCCGGCTTGGCAGTGATAGGCTTATCCGGAAAAATCTTAATCCACACCTTGCCGCCCCGTTTGATATAACGAGTCATGGCGATACGGGCTGCCTCGATTTGACGGTTGGTTATCCAAGCGGGTTCCAAAGCTTCCAGACCGTATTCGCCAAAAGTAACAGTATTACCGCGGCTGGCTGTTCCGGTCAAGCGGCCCCGGTGCTGCTTGCGGTGTTTAACTCTGGTCGGTATAAGCATCTATTTTCCTCCTTCCGCCTGTACAGTCTTCCTGGCGGGAAGAATTTCGCCTTTATAGATCCATACTTTGACGCCGATTTTACCATAGGTTGTGTTAGCCTCGGCAAAACCATAATCGATGTCGGCCCGCAGCGTATGCAGGGGCACTTTTCCCTCATTATACCATTCGGTACGGGCTATCTCTGCACCGCCCAAGCGGCCGGCACACATGATTTTGATGCCCTCAGCACCTAAGCGCATGGTCCGTCCTACAGCCTGCTTCATGGCACGGCGAAAAGAAATGCGTTTCTCCAGCTGCGCTGCTACACCTTCTGCCACAAGTTGGGCGTCCAGTTCGGGTTTTTTGATTTCTACAATATTGACGTTAACCTGCTTGCTGGTCATTTTCTCGAGGGTTTTACGCAGGTTATCCACTTCTGCGCCGCCGCGGCCGATGACAATACCCGGCTTGGCGGTATGAATCGAGATCTTAATCCGGTTGGCGGCTCGCTCAATCTCTACCTTGGGAACTCCGGCGGCAAAAAGTTTCCGCTTGATAAACTTGCGCAGCTTTATGTCTTCATGCAGCATTTCAGCATAATTCTTTTCGGAAAACCAACGGCTCTCCCAGTCTCGGATAATTCCGACCCTCAGGCCTTTGGGATTAACCTTTTGACCCACCGCTTATCCCTCCTTTTTCTCACTTACTACTACGGTAATGTGACTGCTCCGCTTGCGGATCACGTCAGCACGGCCCATGGCCCGCGGCTTGAACCGTTTCATGGTCGGTCCCTGATCAACAAAAACTTCCCTGACTACCAATTCTTCGGCGGTCATCTCGTAGTTGTGTTCGGCGTTAGCCACGGCTGACTTCAGCACCTTCTCTACCGCAACAGCTGACAGGTTGGGTGTAAACTTCAGAATAGCAAAGGCCTCTCCAACCCCTTTGCCGCGAATCAGGTCAACAACCTGCCGCACTTTCCGGGGGGAGATGCGGATGTATTTGGCAACAGCTTTAGCTTGCATCATTAATTTCCCCCTTTCCTAGCGCAGGCCGCTGGATTTGTCGCCGGCATGGCCTTTAAAAATTCGGGTGGGAGCAAAT
>JAJYNB010000162.1 GCA_021786555.1 Bacillota bacterium
GGTCGATTTCGCCGCCCACTCCAACCCGGTGGACATGACTCCTCAGACTTCCAGCCTCAATTACCGGGAAGTGATGGCTGAACTTGCAGGAGATGAGCAAATCGGAGGCCTGCTGGCTATAAATGTGGGCCTGGACCGGCAGGAATTTGCCCGCGGCCTGGTGGCTGCCAGGAACGAGAGCCAGAAACCTGTATTGGCCTACACGCTGGACACCCCTCAGCTGGATGGGATTTTGCAGGAAAACGGAATTCATAATTTTCCCACACTGGAAGGGGCTTTGCGGGGCTTTCATGCCCTGCTGAACGCTCATACACTGGCTGACACGGATGAAAAACAGACTTTTGAGCCGGTCGAACCGGGATCTGAGGAAGCAGAGTTGTGGCTGAAGTTATGCGGCAAGCCCCAGAGCAACGAATTCGAGGTCAAACAGCTTTTGCAGGCCTGGGGAATGCCGGTGGTGCGGGAAAGACTCGTCCGGACCAGGGGTGAGATTGAGACTGCGGCACAGGAGCTTGGCTTTCCCCTGGTCTTAAAGATCTGCCGCGATGAAATTATCCACAAGACCGAAGTGGGGGGAGTGGTTCTTGATATCCGGAACATGTCTGCCCTGCTTGGAGCCTGGGAAAGGATGGAAAAAAAATTTCCCGGCGGGCCGTTTCTGCTGCAGGAGATGGCCCAGGCGGAAGTGGAGCTGATATTGGGGGGCAGGCGCGATCCCCTGTTCGGGCCGGTGGTGATGGTCGGCTTGGGCGGCACCGGGGTGGAACTGTTCAGGGACATTGCTTTGGGCCTGGCGCCCCTCACAGAAGCAAGAGCGCGGCACATGCTGCAAAAATTGAAATCCTATCCCCTGCTGCAGGATTTTCGCGGCAGAGGGCCTCTGGCAGAGGAGGCGGTAGTAGAGGGATTGGTGCGTCTGAGCGCCCTGATGTGCGAGCACGGGGAAATAGGCGAACTGGACTTAAACCCGCTGCTGGTAGGTAAAGACGGGGTTCGCGCAGCGGATGCCGCCATGCTAATCGGGATGTGAAGGAGGGTGACCGTTGATGTTGGCGATGGAGAAACCTTGGTTATCCACTCAGGAACTTGATAATCTGCAGCTTGGCAAGCTCAAGCAGAGTGTTGCCTATGCCTACGCCATATCTCCCTTTTACAGGCGTAAACTCGATGAAGCAGGAGTACGGCCGCAGGACATCAATCAGCTGTCCGATATTGCCTCCTTGCCCTTTACGAGCAAGGAGGAGTTGCGGGACAGCTACCCTGACAAGCTGATGACAGCCTCTGACCGCGATGTTGTCAGGCTGCACGCCAGTTCCGGCACAACCGGCAAAAAAACCGTAAGCTTTTACACCCGCAAGGACATTGACGACTGGGCATTGATGATGGCCCGCTGTTTTCGCCTGGCGGGGGTAACTCCGAAGGACAGGGTGCATATCACCACCGGTTACGGCCTCTGGACGGCGGGCGCAGGTTTCCAGGCCGGGGTGGAGGCCCTGGGGGCCATGGCTATCCCTGTGGGCCCCGCGCCTATGGAGCAGCAGCTGGAATTGATGATAGACTTCGGCAGCACAGTAATGGTCAGCACTTCTTCCTATGCGCTATTGCTGGGAGAGGAAGTACGCCGCCGCGGCCTGGAAAAGGAAATCAAGCTGCGGCTGGCTCTGGTTGGTTCAGAACGCTGGAGCGACAGGATGAGGGAGAGGATTAATGCCCTTTTGGGCATTGAGACCTTTGACATTATCGGCATGACCGAACTGTACGGTCCAGGCATCGGTTTGGACTGTGGTTACCACCAGGGCGTTCACTACTGGGCCGACCACTTTATCTTCGAAATAATCGATCAGGTCAGCGGCCAACCCTGCGGGCCCGGAGAACAAGGCGAATTGGTGGTGACAACCTTAAGCAAAGAGGCCATGCCCATGATCCGGTACCGTACCAGGGATGTGACCCGAATCCTGCCTGAGCCCTGCCCCTGCGGTTCGCCCTTTCCGAGGATTGACCGTATCCTGGGCCGCACAGACGACATGATCAAGTTCAGGGGTGTAAATATCTTCCCGGGTCTCGTGGACGACGTTTTAAGCAAGGTTGCCGGAGTGGGCAGCGAATACCAGATCGTGCTGGACAGGCTGGAGGGACGGGA
The DNA here is from genome assembly GCA_021786555.1 of Bacillota bacterium. GTDB lineage: Bacteria > Bacillota > Desulfitobacteriia > Desulfitobacteriales > JAJXUE01 > JAJZPO01. The sequence goes on from JAJYNB010000162.1 coordinate 2,141, forward strand.
CCAGATGACCATAAGGGTAGAGAGAGCGGAAGGACCATCCCCGGCGGAATTCTCCCAGCTGGCTGCGGAGATTCAGAAGCGGTGCAAGGAGCGCATCGGGGTGACCAGCCTGGTAGAGGTGGTAGGGTATGGGGACCTGCCGCGGAGTGAAAAGAAAGCCAAGCGGGTGATTGACCGTAGAGAAAATGATTGAGCTGGGCAGGAGGTGATGTCATGTCTCAGCAGCCATTCCAATATGAAGCCCCTCAGTCATTGGCCGAGTTGTGGTCAACTCTGGATCTGGGCCAGGACGGCACTAGATTCCTGGCTGGGGGTACAGACCTGCTGGTGAAATACAAAAGAAAACAGCTTAGCGTCACAAGACTGGTGGACATCAAAAATATCCCAGACCTCCAGGGTGTCTGGCTGGACGCGGCCTTGGGACTGCGCATCGGTGCGTTGACCACCTTGACAGATTTGGCTGCTCACCCGCTGGTTAATGAGCATGTGCCCGTTTTGGCTGCAGCTGCCAGCAAAATGGCTTCCGCCCAGGTACGAAACAGGGCCACAGTGGGAGGGAATCTCTGCAATGCGGCGCCTTCTGCAGACCTGGCCCCGCCTTTACTGGTTTTGCAGGCCAGAATAAAAACACTCTCAGCTGCCGGGGAGCGCGAACTGCCGTTGAGGCACTTTTTTGCCGGGCCCGGACTGAGCACGTTAAGGCCGGGCGAACTGGTCTCAGAAGTTATCTTACCTTTACCGGAGGGAAATACGCGGGCGGTCTACCTGAAGCAGGGGCTGCGCCAGGCCATGGACATAGCCATGGTGGGCGTAGCCGTAAAGCTGAAGCTGTCCGGCAGCTTGTGCGAGGAGGCGGCTATAGCTTTGGGCGCGGTATCTCCGGTGCCGCTGCGGGCCGAATCGGCCGAACAATATCTGAAGGGCCGCAAGCTTGACGCCCAAAGTATTGCCGAGGGGGCTGATTTAGCGGCCAAAGAGGCCAGTCCCATCTCAGATGTGCGGGCCAGCGCCTTATACCGGTCTCAACTGGTTGCTGCCCTGTTGAAGCAAGGGCTGCAGCAGTGCGCGGGCATCTTAACAGAGGGGGAGAATTAATTTGGTCAAGATCAGCCTAATCATCAACGCTCAACCCTGGGAAATACAAGTGGAACCGGATGAGACCCTGCTGGATGCGATTCGCGGCAAGGTGGGACTGACAGGTACCAAGAAGGGCTGTGACAGCGGGGAGTGCGGCGCCTGCACAGTGATCATGAACGGCCGCAGCGTCAATTCGTGTTTGGTTTTGGCGGTGGAAGCCGATGGCCAGGAGATTACAACCATCGAAGGGTTGAGTCATGGGCAGGAACTGCACCCGCTGCAGGCAGCCTTTATCAGCGAGGGAGCGGTTCAGTGCGGCTTTTGTACCCCGGGCATGATCATGTCCGCCAAAGCGCTGCTGGACAGTAATCCCCACCCGTCAGAACAGCAGATCCGTCAGGGCATGGCAGGTAATTTATGCCGCTGTACCGGTTATGGGAGGATTGTCGCTGCGGTGGAAAAGGCAGCACAGCTGATAGGTGGTGATCGTCTTGATGCAACAGGTAGTCGGCAAACCGGCAACCAAGTATGACGCTTTTGAGAAAGTAACGGGCCAGGCCCAATACATTCAGGATTTGACCCAGCCGCGCATGTTGTGGGGAAAAATTCTCCGCAGTTCACTGCCCCACGCCAGAATCCTTAATATCGACACTTCTCGGGCGGAAAAGCTTCCTGGCGTCAAGGCTGTGCTCACTGCCAGGGACCTGCCGCGTCATAAAATCGGGTTCGGCAATGACAATGAGGTTCTGAAGGGCAGTAAGGTGCGCTGTGTTGGGGACGAAATTGCTGCCGTAGCTGCGGTGGATGAAGGGACAGCCCAGGAGGCACTGGCCCTGATCCGGGTGGAGTTTGAGAGTTTGCCGGGGGTGTTTGAGCCGCTCTTGGCCCTTTCTGACCCCAGTGTGCTGGTGCACGAGGAGAAAGGCAGCAACCTGTCAATCTCTTATCAGTTTATGACGGATGAAAAAGGAGTTGAGGCGGCCCTGGACCAAGCGGCTGTAATGCTGGAAGACCGCTTTGTCCTGCCCTTTGTCACATCTGCGGCCATGGGTACCCATGGCTGTATGGCCGCGTTTAGGAACGGCCAGCTGACAATGTGGTCTCCTACCCAGGTGCCCTTTCTCTACCTGCATGAACTGAGTCTCGCTCTGGGCATTCCAGGCAGCAGGATACGGGTGATTCAACCCACCATTGGGGGCGGGTTCGGGGCCAAACTGGATATGTATCCTTACGAGGGTGCCTGTGCCCACCTGGCCATGGTGACGGGCCAGCCTGTGAAAATCCTGTTTTCCAGGGAGGAAGAATTCCAGGCCTCCAGGCCGCGTCAGCCGATGCTTATCGACCTGGTCACTGCCTCAGACCGGGAAGGGCGGCTCCTGGCCAGGAAGGCAAAGGTAATCTGTGACAACGGGGCCTACAATTCATGGGGTTCCACCACTCCTTTTGTCGGCATGCAGACCGTGTCCTCCCTGTACAGGGTTCCCAACGTACGCTATGAAGCACAGATTGTATATACCAACAACCCTTACAGCGGCGCTATGCGGGGTTACGGCAATCCGCAGCACACCTTCGCGGTGGAAAGCCACATGGACATGCTGGCATCAAAACTCGGCATGGACCCCCTGGAATTGCGCTTGCTTAACGCCAACAGGAGCGGAGATGTCACGCCCCAGAAAATGCAAATCACCAGCTGCGCCTTCAGCGAAACTTTGCGCCAGGCCGGAGAAAACCTGGGACCCCTGCCCTCAGAACAGGGTAAACTGCGGGGCAAGGGTCTGGCCGGCCTAATCCATGTGGGCGGCGGGGCCAGGGTCTATCGCTCCGACGGCTGCGGCGCCGTTGTCAAACTTGACGATATGGGACGTGTGGTCCTGCTTACAGGCGCAACAGATATGGGTCAGGGTTCCGATACTGTCCTGGCCCAGATCGTGGCAGAGGTTTTGGGGGTTGAGATCAAGGATGTCAGGATCATCAATAACGACACGGACCTGACTCCCTGGGACGTTGGCTCCCATGCCAGCCGCACAACCTTTATCGCAGGCAATGCCGCCCTGCTCGCGGCTGAAAAGGTGCGGGGCGAACTGATTGCGGCAGCGGCGAATTCGCTGCAGGTGGCGCCGGAGAGCCTTATCCTGCGCAACAAACGGGTCTGCGTGGACGACAATCCGGAACGTTTTATTGATCTGCCCAAGCTGATCCGCTCCCTGCACTTCAGGGAAGGCGGCAAAGTGCTCGTGGGGGAAGCCTTTTATGACCCGCCGACAGAGATGCAGGACCAGCACTTTCTGGGTAACGTATCTGTTGCCTACGCTTTTGGAGCACATGGCGTAGAGGTGGAGGTGGACGCCGGAACAGGAGTAATAAAGGTGCTGGGGGTTACGGCTGCCCATGACCTGGGCAAAGCCATCAACCCCTTGGGTATCCAGGGCCAGATCGAAGGCGGGTGTGCCATGGGCCTGGGGTATGCGCTGTCGGAAGAAATGAAAGTGCTGGAAGGGCGGGTCATCAACGGTAATTTCCTGGATTACCGCTTATTAACGGCGGTGGATGTGCCGGAAATAAAAGGGATTCCAGTTGAGAGTGAGGAACTGGCAGGGCCCTTTGGGGCAAAAGGGATTGGCGAGTCCTGCTGTATCCCGACAGCCGCGGCTGTAGCCAACGCAGTGTACGCCGCCACCGGGGTGCGCATCAAGGAACTGCCGATCACACCTGACAAGGTGCTGCAAGGTTTAAACGAGCTGCGTCATGTGTCAGGGGGACAGGTCCCTTGACACTCTGTGAAACGGTGAGAAAGGTTGCGGTGTCAAGGGACCTGTCCCCTTGACACTACGCCGCCACCGGGGTGCGCATCAAGGAACTGCCGAGCACACCTGACAAGGTGCTGCAGGGTCTAAACGAGCTGCGTTACGCCACAGCACGGCGGCTCGGACTTCCAGAGCCGGGAAAAATTTTGTTCCGGAAACATTCACCCTCCCTGAAGCAGCCCAGTCTTCTGAGTTGCGTTTTTCGTAAGAAATCCTAGCGTACACCCCCGTGCCGCTTCGGGGTACTGGCAGGAGGGAAAATCTCTAAAGTCGACCCCGAGCGACCCGTAAGTATTTTCAGGTTATTGAGAGGAGGAAGAGTTATGTCCAGACGAGTAGCTGTGGTAGCGGCGGGTACCAGCAAGAAGTGGGGTGTATACCCTGGGACATACCGTGACTTGATTTCCGAGGCCGGCAAAGCCACCTTTGACAGCAACCCCAGGCTGAAGCCAGGGGATGTGCAGGGCTTTGTCCTCGCTAGCGTCTTTCCGGAGAGATCTGTATTCCAGTGCCATGCGGCCACTTTAGCTGCAGAGACGGTCGGGGTGAGGCCGAATAAGCTGTTCCAGCGGGTGGAAAACATGTGCGGCAGCGGGACTATCGCCATCCGTACCGCCTACATGGCCATTGCCAGCGGCTTAGCCGACGTGGTGATGGTTGTCGGGGTGGAGAAGATGCACACACCCCGGCCGGTAGAGACCTACCTCAATATGCTGGGCGGGGTAGACCGGGAGTACGAGGGCGCCCTGGGCGTGACCGCGCCGGTGCAGTTTGCCCTGGCTGCCCAGGCCCACATGCACAAATACGGCACCACCCATGAAGAGCTTGCCATGGTTTCCGTGAAAAACCATACCCATGCGGTAAACAACCCCTACGCCCATTTTCCCAAGCCCTGCAGCGTGGAAGAAGTCTTAAACTCGAAACCGGTGACCACACCCTTTAACATCCTGGAATGCTCCCCCATCACAGATGGAGCGGCGGGGATGATTCTGGTCAGCGAAGAAAAGGCCAGGGAGTACAGCGACCAACCGGTGTGGATTCTGGGGACGGGACAGGCGGCTTGGGGCTTCAATTATGGCAACGTGCCGGAGGATCTGTCCTCTTGGTCTATGCTTAAGCTGGCAGCCCAGGACGCTTATC
>JAJYNB010000118.1 GCA_021786555.1 Bacillota bacterium
TTGCCGAAAAGAAGGCCCGGGCAAATCAAAGCTTCCGATGATTAATCCAACAAAACCGGCAAACAAAAAATCCCCGGGATATCCGGAGATTTAAACTAAATGATCTCAGAATTGGATAAACTAGTGGGGCCAGCCCCTCCAGGAATTTTGGGACAAGACGAAACCGAGTCAGGGACCGTTACGCGGGTCTACGGTGACGAAACAGTTTCCGCAGGGTCCGGGTCAGAGTGGTAACGCCGTTGGTGAGGGTCACCACTACGCTCAAGTACTGAAGTACTTGATACGTCGTCACAAGAAGCTCGTTTAAGTCCAATCGTACTCACTCCTTTTTAAGGAGGGACTGGCCTTGATTCAATATTAGCAAACACTTGTTCTTATTGCCAGAATTTGTTGTCGCTAAATTATTGCCTCATTTAACAAAAAAATTGCGTTGGTCGATAAGAAGGGGTCCGGTAGAACTTGCTGCCGGACCCTGATCCGTTGTTATCGACCTGTACCATCTATGCCATGATTCGATAATCCGGCAGAAGATGCCTAGTCAAGAATTGATGGAAGGAAAATGTCATTTTCTGTAGAATCCTAATCTATTCGACAATAAACTACCTTATGGGAGCGCTATGCAATTTAACTACCTGTCCGACCTCAAGGACATTAAGAGGTTTATCAACTTTAATCGTGTGGTTTATCAGGGTATCCCGAATTACAGGGATTCAATGTCCGAAATAGTTAAAATGTTTCTGTTTAAGAAGACATCTTACGCGCAGCATGGAGATGTCTTGCCGTTTATTATTGAAGAAAAAGGAGAAATCCAGCTGCGGGCAGCTTTCATCAGCGATCAGAAGCTGCCTGGGGTCCTCATGGTTTCTTTCTTTGAAGCTTTGCCCGGTGTTCAGGCTGCTGTTGATTTGATGCTCAGCCAGGCGGAATCTCTGGCCTCAGCAAAGGGCCTAAGCAGGATAGTCATAGGTTTGGACGCCCATCTTAACTATGGAGTGGGATTTCTCGCTTCGCACTTCGAGCAAACGCCGTGCTTTGGCTTCGGCTATACTCCGGAGTACTACCTTGATTATTTTAAGGAGTGCAGAGAGTACGGCTTTACCTCAATTCTGGTTGAGATAAGTAAATTCAACCTGGAGCGGGAGACGCCCACCCTCAAGCGGATTTCACGTAAGGGATTTACTTTCCGGCAGGCCGACTTTAAAGAAATTGAGCGGGAGATTGAGATTTTCACCGAGCTGAATAACGCCTGTTACCAAGAGCATTTGTGGTGGTCTGAGCGCACCTTTGATGAAGACAAAGAACTGTTATTCCCTTTCCGTTGGTTTATCAGACCGGAAAACCTGATAATCGCGGAAAAGGAAGGGAGGCCGGTGGGACTGATGCTGTGGTATCCGGATTATAACCGCTTGGTCCCTGCCGGCAAAGGGCTTGGCCTGGGTGCGCTGCTGAAAAACCGCTGGGGCGGGGCGAAAGATATCGACAGGGTGAAGCTGGCCAACCTGGTAGTGCTGCCCGAATTCCGGGCCTCAGGGGTTGTGCTTGGGCTGTTGGCGGAATTTTACCGCTGTGTTAAGGACAGGTATAAATTTTGTGAAGCAGGCTGGATAGAGGGCAATAATTATAAGTCACGGGCTTTTGGACTCCGCTGGCAGGACTTGGGGTGCAGTGAGTACAAACAGTACAAAGCCTTTGAGGTTGTGCTATGAACTGGGTAACCGTAAGCTCGAGCGCGGAGCTGCCGGAAAACTGGGACGGGATGGCCGGTGATAATATTTTCCTCAGGCGGTCTTTTCTGTCCCATCTGGAGAGAGTAAACCCCTGCGGGCAGCGCTATAGTTATCTCATGGACAGCAACTCCATCAAAGCCATTTGCGTCGACTACAGTTTAAAGCTCGATATTTTCACCTACAGTTTTCTCTCCCTCAAACTTCCGGTGCGCATTATGGGGATTCCGTGCTCAGTCTCGAAACCCGGTTTTGCTGTCCTGCCCGGTTTTGAAGCAAGCATGATACAGCATTTTCAAGCCCTGAAGGGGGCCAAACTGATCCTTAACAGCGATCTCAATCTGCCCGGAGCGCACGGAGTCACCCTCCCTACCTGCAAGCTTCCCTTAAGCTGGGCAAGCGTGGAGGATTTTCTGGGCTCAATGCGCAGTGGGTATCGATACAGGCTTAAGAAAGCGTTAAAAAAGTGGGCCAGGGTAGAAGTTGAATACCTTTCCCCGGCCGAATTCGATCAAGACTTGTACAGAATGTATGAGCAGGTATATCAGAAATCAGCTGCCAAATTGGAGAAGCTTTCCCAGGGGTTCTTCTCACAACTGCCGTTGCCGGCTAAGCTGATCCGGGCATCGGTTCAGGGCAGGGCCCTTGGCTTTGCGGTGGTGGTAGAAAACGGCCCGGAATTAATCTTTTTGTTTACCGGCTTTGACTACTCCCTGCAGGCCGGATATGACACCTACCTAAACCTCCTGCTGGAAATCATCAAATATGGGCTGGAGCGGGGCTTTTCTCGCATCGAACTTGGTCAGACGGCAGAGGAGACCAAGCTGAAACTGGGAGCAGCCCTTCATGCCAAGAGCATGTACATATACCATTCAAACCCGCTGATAAATAAGCTAGCATTCAGGCTGGCCGGTCTTTTGAGCTATAAGCCTCCATGCTTTGACTTCCACGTCTTTAAATCGGGATCTGTGGACAGCGTAAGTCTCCCGGACTAGATGGTTATGCAAATTACGAACCGGACGTAACCTGTCCACCACCGCATATTCAATTGGAAATGAGGTCAGCGCCATTAATATCTGGGACTTCTGGGCCAAACGCTACGAGAGGCTGTGGGTACAAAAATACTCCCTGTCCCCAACCAGGCGCTTGGTAATAGATGAGCTAAAGACCGTGGCCGCAGATTCAGAGTCCGGCGGGAAGCTCAGCCTGCTTGACGTTGGCTGCGGCACGGGTCAGCTCCTGGCCGAAATCAGCGCCGGACTCAGTGGGCGCTTTGATTCCCTAACCGGTGTGGATACTTCCAGCCAAATGCTGGCGGCGGCTGAGCAGAAAAAAGTCCCGGCTGCGCGTTTTTGCCCCGGTAATGCGGAAAAACTGCCTTTCTCGGACAATCAGTTTGATGTTGTCACCTGCTGTCATTCTTTTCCCTATTATCCTGATAAACTTAGGGCTTTGGCGGAAATGAAACGAGTGCTGAAACCTGGCGGTTACATGTTGATCGTCAGCGCGTTGGAGAACAACTTGTACGACAAGTTCATAATGCGGCTGGTTAAACTCACCACCGGCAAGGCCTCTTATCCGTCTGCCTCACGCATGGCCCAATTGCTCCGGGCAGCCGGGTGTCGGGTAGCCGCGCCCAAGAAGCTTAAGGTTAAATTCTTCATGCCTAGCATCATACTCACCGTAGCCCAGGCGGAGAAGGCCCTATGAAGATACTTTTTGTCCGGCCAAGCCCGCACCATGACACCATCGGTTTGCAGCATATAATGATCTGTGAACCGCTGGAACTTGAATATCTGGCTGCTGCGGTGAGAGGGGAACACCAGGTGCAGCTGGTGGATATGATTTTGGAAAAAAGGCCTTTAAGGCACTTTGTGGCGCTCCATAAACCTGACCTGGTGGCCATAACGGCATATATTTCCCATGTGAACGTGGTGAAGGAGTATGCCCGGGTGATTAAAGAGGTTGATCCTGGGATTCATGTGGTGGTTGGCGGTGTGCACGCTGAAGTTGTACCCGGGGATTTTTCTGACCTCCACATCGACTACGTGATCAACGGGAATGGGATAAGCGCTTTCAGCCTGCTGGTTAAGCAGTTGGCGGAAGGCTTGGACGAGCCGCTCCAAGGGGTTATCCCGAGGGGGGAGGCGCCCGCCCCATGCTCCAACAGCGAAATTCCGGAGATATTGCCTGACAGGAGTATTTCCGCCCGCTACCGCAGCCGCTATTACTATATGTTCCACAACCCCTGCGCCCTGCTCAAAACTTCTTTTGGCTGCCCGTTCTCCTGCAATTTCTGCTTCTGCCGCGAAATTACCAGGCACAAGTATCTTACCAGGGATCTTAATGAAGTTATCGACGAGATCAAGCAGATCCGGGAAGCGGAAATCTATATCGTCGATGATAACTTTCTGGTCAGCGCGGAGAGGGTGAGCGAGTTTTGCCGGCTTTTAAGGCAAAACGGGATCAACAAGCGGTTTTTGATCTACGGCAGAGCGGATTTTATTGCTGCCAACGAAGAGATAATTGCTGAATTTGCCCAGGTTGGACTCAGGGCTGTAATTGTCGGGATGGAATCACCCCTGCCGGAAGAGCTAAACCGTTACAACAAGGGAAGCAGCGTCGAGGTGAACGAAAAGGCTGCCGCAGTGCTGCAGCGATATGGCGTTGAATGTTATGCCACCCTGATTCTGGGGTTGGACTGGGAAAAGCGCCATTTTGACAGGTTGTCCAGCTGGCTTGAAGAAAACAAGTTGCGTTTTGTCAATCTCCAGCCCCTTACCCCGCTGCCTGGAACCGCGCTGTATGAGCGGTACAGGGACAGGTTGATCATCCCCAGGGAAAGCTTTGAACGCTGGGACCTGGCAAACCTGGTTATGCGGCCGGAGGGGCTGTCCGTAAGAAAGTACTACTTTCATATGCTCAGGGTATATTTCAAAATCACCTTCAGGCCTCAAAGCGTCTTAAAGAACCTGAAATACGGCCTGATTCCCTGCCTGAAACTCTCAGCAGGGGTCCAGGCTGTCACGTGGCAGTATCTATTAAAGCTGATCAAAGGTCGGTAGATCCTTTGATCAACGACCCCAGCTACCTGGTGAAAAAGTTCGGCCTTGGCACTGTCTTTCGCCTCTTGACGGGGTCGCTGCGCTTTTTAGTAAAATATATTAAATTGATGCTAAAGGGGTAGGAAAATGAGTAAGAAGCTGCTGCTGATTCAACCCACCCCCTATGACCATAAGAGGGAGCCGGTCAAACGGCGCAAACTGCGTTTTGTCGGCCTGGCCCTGCCCCTGCTGGCCGCCCTGACCCCTAAGGACTGGGAAGTGGAAATTACCCTTAAGACCATCCAAGAGGTGCCTTTGGACACCGATGCGCAAATTATCGGGATCAGCAGCATGGGGCACGCGGTTATCCGCAGCATAGACCTGGCCCGCGAATTTAAAGAGCGGGGAAAAACCGTGGTCATGGGCGGTTACATGGTCAGTTTGATGCCCGAGGAGGCCAAAAAGTACTGTGACGCTGTAGTAATCGGGGATGCGGAAGGGGTGTGGGAGAAGCTCCTGCAGGATTTCGAGGCAGGGACCCTCCAGCCTTTCTACCGGGAAGAACTCACTTCGTTAGAGGGTTTGCCGGTCCCCCGGTACGACCTCCTTACCGGCAAGAACATCGGGGATTTTTTGCCCGTTCAGGCAGGCAGGGGATGCCCCAACTGCTGTTCCTTTTGTTCCGTTTACTGCCTTTACCGTGGCAGGTACTTCCGGCGCAGCATTCCTGAGGTGACCAGGGATATTAAAGCGATTAAGGCTTTGGGGTATTACAAGTTTCTCTTGCTTGACGACAACATAGCCGCGGATGAGGAGTATATGCTGGAGCTGGCAAAGGAGATAAAAAAGCTCAAGCTGAGCTGGTTCAGCCAGTGCGACATCACTGTGGCCAAAAACGAAGAGCTGCTAAGGGCCTTGGCCGCAAGCGGCTGTCTAACTTTAAGCTTTGGCTTGGAAAGCATCAACCAGGCCAGCTTAAACGAGCTGAACAAAGCCTGGGCCAAAGTCGCTGATTACCCTGAGCTGATTAGGCGTATCCGGCGGGCCGGAATTGAAGTGAGCACCGAAATGGTGGTGGGCACCGACTCCGATACCCTGGAATGCATAAGCGCCACGGCGAAATTCATTGAGGACAATAAGATTGTGGTGCCCAGGTTTTATATATTGACCCCGATTCCAGGCACAGACCTGTTCAAAGAGTTTGAGGATTCAGGCAAGATTTTCAACCGGGACATCTATGCCTACAACGGCACAGAAGCGGTCCATACCCCCAAAAACATGTCCCCCGCAGAATTAACCGCTGCTTATTGGGAGCTGTATAACCGGGTTTTCAGTCTCTCTTCCATCTTTAAAAGGGTGCTCGTGAACAGGAACCTGTTCACAAAACCCCTGAACCAATTCTTCGGACTCTTGGTAAACCTGGTCTACCGCCATGACATCAAGCGAAAAATACCGCCCAACATCATCTAGCAAGGGGTTGTGGTCATGACAACACGTCTTCAGTTCAAAATAGCGGAATCTGAGTCCGAAAAAAGGGCCGCCCTGCAAATAATCGAAGCTGTCTTTGTGCATGAACTGGGGCATACCGGGGTAAAGCCCGACGGATTTGATGAATTGTCCCTGTTAATTACTGCTGCAGCGGGGGGCAAAACAATTGCAACCCTGAGGTTTATCCCGGATTCGCCGGCGGGGCTGCCTATCGAAGAGCATCTGGACCTGTCCGGTTTGAGACAGGCAGGGGTCAAATTGGGCGAGGTCTCGCGCCTGGCTTGTCTGAAAGAGTTCCGGAATTACCTGGTTGTTTTTAGGGGCCTAAGCTATTTTAAAGAACTGGCCCAAGCCACAGGGGTGAGCCATCTGGTGATTGAGTCCCTCATCAGGACGAAAAGCCTGTACAGGCTTTTCGGCTTTACCCAGATCGGCGAACCGTTTTGTGACCGTTCAGTCGCCTCATCGGAAAGCGATCTCAGGCCGAACTCTGTTGCGATGCTGGCCCGGGTAGAGGACCTCAGGGCCAAGATGGTGGTGTAATGATGCAGACACTAGCTGTTTGGGGATCGTTTAGAGCGCTGGGAATTTGGGGAGTGTTAGGGGCGTTAGTTCTGGTGCTGGGCGGGATTTACGTCTACTGGCGCTATTTTTTCTTTTTCCGTGATCCGGAGAGGGTTGTTCCGGCGGATGAGGAGGCAATAGTCTCCCCGGCCGATGGAACCCTTATCTACATCAAGGCAATAGCAGAAGAACGTTTTCTCTTCTCCACGAAAAAAGAGAGGGAGGTCAATTTACAGGAGTTTTGCGCCGGCCAGCAGATAAAACCGCCCTGTTATTTAATCGGCATCTTTATGCATCCGACGAGCGTCCATGTCAACCGCGCGCCCATAG
>JAJYNB010000013.1 GCA_021786555.1 Bacillota bacterium
TCCCTCTAGGGATGGGGAGTTTTTGTTTTTTGCTTGACCAAGGTTAATCAGGGGAATTGATATTCCTGTACCTTTACAAAGCGGGCTGTTTTACGGCTAACTTGGGTGGTACCGCGGAAGAACCACGGCTTTCGTCCCATTAGGGGGTGTTTGCCGTGGTTTAAATTTTTCGCAGGGAGGGTACCTTATATGAACAATCTCAAATTGGCCGGTGGAAAGCGGGAAAAAACCGTGATTGATGTCAAAGGCACTGTATTTGGCGGCAGGGAAATAATCTTGATGGCGGGACCGTGTGCTGTCGAGTCCAGGCAGCAGGTCTGGCAAGCGGCATCTGAAGTAAAAAATGCCGGTGGCAAAGTACTGCGGGGCGGCGTGTTCAAACCCCGTTCATCTCCGTACAGCTTCCAGGGGCTGGGCCCTATCGGGTTGGACTACCTGGTGGAGGCCGCCAGGGAGCATGATTTGCTCTGCGTCAGCGAGGCCATAGATGAAGCCAGCATGGAACTGATTGCTGCAAAAGCTGACATTATCCAGATCGGCGCGCGTAACATGCAAAACTTTTCTCTGCTTAAGCTGGCGGGCAGGCTGGATAAACCCGTGCTGCTAAAGCGAGGATTGGCGGGAACGGTGGAAGAGTGGCTGTTGGCTGCCGAATATATTATGGCCGCGGGAAATCCGCGGGTGATCCTGTGCGAGCGGGGGATAAGAACCTTTGAAACCAGTACCCGCAGCACACTGGATTTAAGTGCCATCGCAGTGGTACGGGAGTTATCTCACCTGCCGGTGATTGTAGACCCCAGCCATGCAGCAGGGCGGCGGGAACTTGTGCCTGCCCTGTCCAAGGCAGCCATCGGCGCCGGCGCCGACGGCCTGCTGATTGAGATGCATCCTGAACCTGAAGCTGCCAGGTGTGACGGAATTCAGTCTTTGCGGCCCGGGGAACTGCAGCGGCTGGCCCGGGACCTGGCGCCCCTGGCCGCGGCTCTGGCCAGGACCTATCCCGGACCCGCCGCCGAGGCGGAAAGCCTGGAAAGCCTGCGGGGCCAGATAGACCAGGTTGACAGACAAATTGTGGCAATGATTGCAGACAGGCTGGAGTTGGTAAAGCGGGTAGCAAATCACAAACAGGTTGATAAGGTACGGGACGGAGCGAGGGAAAAAGAGATTCTGGAACGTCTTATGGCTTACGCTTCAGAATTGGGTTGTTCTGAAGAGATGGTTAAAGACGTGTACGGCGTTATGTTCGACTACGGCGTCCGCACCCAAATCGAACGAAAATTAGCTGGTTGCACCGCCTACACTGGAGCAAAATAACAGCGACCACAGCAGACCTGAATAACCCAAAAGTATTTTCAGAACGGTGCCAAAATCACCAACCACGCCAATCCCAACTGCACCAAGTGCCACCAACTTAAGCAATCAGCAAAGGCCACGCTCCCAATAGAGAGCGGGGCCTCAGCACGTAAAAATTAATGGCCACTGAACCCAGTGGCCATTGGACTTCGGTTTATCCCTTTTTAACCTAGCGAATACGGCCCATGCCGCCACCAGGAGGGATAACGGCTCCACCAGAAAGTTGCTGCTCAGCCAGTTGAATCATACGTTTGGTCATTTCGCCGCCGACCCGGCCATTTTCACGGCTGGTGCGGTCCCCGCCCAGGGTAACGCCCATTTCAGTGGCGATTTCATACTTGAAGTTGTCGAGAGCTCTAGCGGCGCCAGGAACTGCAGGTTGATTGGTGTTGCGTTCTCCAGCCATTTTGGTATGTCCTCCTTTAAAGGTTTTTTAAATGTGGAACCTACTAATAGATTGGTTCAAAACCATTAAATAATACACGAAAAGTTTTGGTAAGCGTGGAACTAATTAACATGTTTGTCCACCAACAGCCGGCCCAGGTGAGAGGCTCGCACGGCAGCATCCTGGGCCGCTGGGTCAGCAGGCTTGTATACTCCGCCCACGACCATGGTCTCAACCACCTCAAAACCGAAACGGCTGATTAGAGACGAAACGGATTTGATCATATTTTCATAGGCATTTACGTCGGAATAGCCCTGAGTCAGAACCAGGACAGATTTTTTCCCTGCGGGTACGCGGCTTACCTGGTTTGCATCTTTGAACGCATAGAACCTGTCCAACAAGAGCTTGGTCTGGCCGGTGACATAGGCCATGTAGATTGGAGAAGCGACTACCAGCAAGTCCGACTGCAGGATTTCGGCATAAATAGGTGTAAGGTCGTCCTGCAAATCGCAACTGTCCTGCTCTTTGCATTTGCGGCAACCCTGGCACCCTTTAAAACTCAATTCATTTAAATTATAAATCCGGGTTTCGGCCCCGGCAGCTTTAGCTCCTTCTAGCAGCTGGTCCACAATATACCGGGTGGTCCCGTCAGTTCTGGGACTTCCCATCAAAGCTAAAATTTTCACTTGCTGTTCTTCCTTTCAACCAAGCTGATTTGTGTCTACAGTCTTTAATATTAAGAGGTTTGCTCAACTTTGGGAAGAGACAACTGTGTGATTCAGTAACTATTTTGGGGTAGGAGTCAGGAGTCAGTAGTTAGAATTAGACTTAGAATCAGATCGGAATTAATGAACGGCTTGTAGCTTGAAGTATTCTGACTCCTGTCTCCTGACTCCTAAATACCTCTAAGGTAACCGTCCTGGTTGCCGGCGAAATCCTTTGCCGCCCAAATGAGCATACTAGCATTAACCTGTGTTATGGCCGGGCTGACCTCGACATGTCAGTAATTGCAATTTCCTTTTATTTTAGGGGTGTTGGTGCTAAAATAAGTAAAGATGTGCTGGTGCTGCCCACTGTTTGGAGGAATTTTGTTGTATCGAATCAGTATAAGATATCATTTTGATGCTGCCCATTTTTTGCGGTCCTATCCGGGGAAATGCTCCCAACTGCACGGCCACCGTTGGGTAGCGGAAGTTGTGGTTAAAGGAGAAGTGCTTGACGACCTTGGCATGCTGGTGGACTTCAGTCTGATTAAAACTCAATTGAAACAGGCTTTGGCCGAGGTCGACCACCGCCTGATCAATGAACATGCATACTTTCAGACTGTCAATCCGACGGCGGAGAACCTTGCCAGGTTCGTGTTCGGCCAACTGCGGGAATTGCCCGCAGGGGTCCGGGTGGAAAGGGTTAGAGTTTATGAAACACCTGATGCGTGGGCTGAATTCGGGGAGGTTTAGGGCATGGCTGGGGTAATTCTTCTCTCGGCCGGTTTGGATTCCAGCGTTGCGATGGCGCAATTTTTGCAATCGGACCCTGGCGGCATAGCTCTTACCTTTGACTATGGCCAGCGGGCGGCGCCGCAGGAAACCTCCCGTTCCCGGCGCCTGGCGTCCCACTATGGCCTGGAACATCAGGTTATTGACCTGCCTTTTCTGGCTCAGGTCACCGATACTGCACTGGTCAACAGGGATCAGGAAGTGCCGCAAATGGAGCAGGAGGATCTGGACCGCATCCTGGATGTAACGCTGGATACGGCCGCTAAAGTCTGGGTTCCTAACCGTAACGGCCTGTTTGTGAATATTGCGGCAGCCCTGGCTGAAAGCCGCGGGATTGAATATATAGTTGCTGGATTTAATGCCGAGGAGGCGGCCACTTTTCCGGACAACAGTCCTCAGTTTGTGCAGGCCGTCAACCGGGCTTTAACCTATTCCACCCTTAACCAAGTGAAGCTGATCAGTCCGACTCAAAACCTGAACAAGATGGAAATTGTGCGGCTGGGCCTGGACCTTGAGATTCCCTGGGAGTTATTGTGGAGCTGTTATCAGGGTGAGGATAAAATGTGCGGGAAGTGCGAGTCCTGCCGACGGCTGCAGCGGGCCTTAGAATCCCAGTCCCTGCACGATGTGGCGGAGTCCTTGTTTGGAGATTTGACATAGGGGGGGTTAGAAAGTGCTGATTCATATTGCCAAGTCTCCAAAAACCTACGACGGCACCCAGTTGAGCTCCCTGTTTGCCTACAAGAATTTTGATGTCCGGGGGGACAGCATTGCCGTGTTTCGCGGGCCGTGCAAAGTGGCGCTGACTGAAATGGTGGACATGGAAGATGTGTTGGCGCAGGACTCCATTTACAGTGAAGATATGCTGCAC
The DNA here is from genome assembly GCA_021786555.1 of Bacillota bacterium. Lineage (GTDB taxonomy): Bacteria > Bacillota > Desulfitobacteriia > Desulfitobacteriales > JAJXUE01 > JAJZPO01. The sequence continues at coordinate 4,106 of JAJYNB010000013.1, forward strand.
TTTATAGTGGAGCATTTCGATATGGACCTTGAGAAGACAGTTACCAGGCAGAGAATATTTGTTGCCCTTATTAAAGAGCTGCTTGAAGCTAGGGGCATCGGAGGCATCCTGCGGCAGGGAGATGACTTGTACCGGGGGTCAGACAAACTTTCAGTTTCCATCGCCACTTTGTCCCCTGTGTCTTCCATGATTCACACCGGGCTGAACGTCAGCAGCCGCAATACCCCGGTTCCTACTGTAAGCTTGAGTGATTTAGGCGTGCCGGACGTGCTCGGGTTCGGTAGAGAAGTGGCTGAGGCGTATGCCGCTGAAATCAGCAATATTAAGGCGGCACGCTGTAAGGTGCGGGGTGTGGGCTGATGCGGGCGAGCCTTGTTGAGGTTATGTCCTCGATTCAGGGGGAAGGATTGTTTGTTGGCTGCCGTCAGGTTTTCGTCCGCTTGCTTGGCTGCAACCTGGCCTGCCCCTATTGCGATACTCCGGCCAGTTTGACTGAGTCCAGGCAATGCCGGATGGAACAGAGCCCGGGGAAACGGGACTTTGTAACCCTGGATAATCCCATGACTCCCGAGCAGGCAGCCGAACTGCTGCAGCATTATGATTTGGCAAAACACCATTCTATCAGCTTTACAGGGGGCGAACCTCTGTTGCACGCTGCGTTCCTGCGCCGGTTGATCCCGCTTTTGGGACCGAAGCGGCCCCTCATTTTCCTGGAGACCAACGGTACCCTGCCTGGCGACCTGGCCCGCGTTATAGACCTGATAGACATAGTCAGCATGGACATCAAGCTTAGTGGGGACATCCTATGGGATGCCCACGCCAGGTTCCTGCAGACTGCCTGCTGCAAGCAGGCCTATGTAAAGATTGTTGTGCTGCCCGATACCTCGGATGAAGTTGTGTCCAGGGCCGCATCGCTGATTTCATCCATAGACCCGGATCTGCCTTTGGTGTTTCAACCAGTCACCCCTTACGGGCCGGTACGCCGGTCTCCAGCGCCGGAAAGGATGCTGCAGCTGCAGGACTTGGCTCTCACTTGGCTTAAGGACGTGAGAGTTATTCCTCAAACACATAAACTTATGGGTCAGTTATAGGAGGATTATCATGAACATGGAATTTGAAGGGCAAACGTCCTTTGACCTGGAAAAAATTCAACAAGCGGTACGCATGATGCTTGAGGCTATCGGCGAAGATCCTGAGCGGGAGGGACTCAGGGGTACTCCCGCCAGGGTTGCCCGGATGTATGCGGAGATTTTCCGTGGTCTGGCCGAGGACCCCAGGGAACACTTGAGTGTACAATTTGCAGCCGGCCATGAGGAAATGGTCCTGGTACGGGATATACCGGTTTACTCTATGTGCGAACATCATCTGGTCCCTTTTTACGGCAAGGCTCATGTAGCCTATATTCCCAAAGGGGGCAAAGTGACAGGACTCAGCAAACTGGCCCGGGTGGTAGAGGGATTCGCTAAGCGCCCTCAATTACAGGAGCGACTGACATCCCAGGTGGCTGACTCAATTATGGATGCCCTGAACCCGCACGGAGTGATTGTGGTCATTGAAGCGGAACATATGTGCATGACTATGCGGGGTATCAAGAAAGCAGGCTCAATGACTGTAACTTCAGCTGTGAGAGGTCTTTTCCAGACCAAACAGGCTACCCGGGCGGAAGCCTTTGCTCTGATTCACGGGCGGCGCTAGAGGAGAGGTGTTAAAATATGAGCGAAACCGGGCAGGAAGGCAAACTGGAACTGATTGCCATTAAGAGTTTTCCCACCGATGAACAGCTCTACAAAGTTATCGATTTCCTCAATAAGTCTTTGAAGGAGCATAAACTAATGTTTGGCCTGACCAAGGCCGGCGAAACTATGACTGTGTCCATTTACGAAGTCTGAACTCACCCTCCCCGTAGCAACTTGGACAGCATCTACATAGGATGAACTAAAACAACCAAGTTGCAGGCTCTGGGGGGGTGTTTATGGAATGTCTCAGCTATTGCCTGCGTTGCTTTAAAGATGTGGAGCACTGGGAAGAGCTGGTGGTGACCGAATTCTTTATCGCTGTGCGCTGCCCGTTTTGCCAGGCTGTTCACAGTCTCTACCCTGACGGCAGCGTACGGCTGCAAACCTAATCCAGCGGAGGATTATTTATTAATGCGAATTTTACTAACCAATGATGATGGGATTACGGCCAAAGGAATCCAGGTCTTGTGCAAAAGTCTCAGTGATATGGCTGACATATCGGTGGTTGCCCCGGATGGAAACCGCAGCGCCGTGGGTCACGGCATCACCTTAGAACACCCGATTCTCTTACGGGAAGTGGAAATGGACTGTGGCGGTGTCTTTGGCTACGCCATCAGCGGTACCCCGGCCGACTGCGTGAAGCTGGCTATCCAGGGGAACTTGGTCCCTATGCCTGATATCGTCATCTCAGGCATCAATCAGGGCCAGAATCTAGGCACTGACGTGTTATATTCCGGCACGGTCTCAGCCGCGATTGAGGGCGCACAGCAAGGAGTGCCCGCCATTGCAGTTTCTTTGACTGATTACGCCCACGATGATTTTCGTTATGCAGCTTCCTTTACCAAAAAATTGTGCCAGTATCTTGCCGGCCAAGGACTGCCTAAGGATACTTTGCTGAACGTCAATATCCCCCCTTTGCCTGCTGAGGACATCAAAGGGGTAAGGGTTACCAAACTGTGCCTGATGCGGTATATCAATGTGTTTGAAACCAGGGTAGACCCGAAAGGCAGGAAGTATTTTTGGCAGGGCGGAGAAGTCCTGGAAGAGTCATGCCGCGACCCCGACACCGACATTGAGGCTATCCGGAACAACGAGGTTTCTGTAACCCCGATTCACTTTGATCTTACGAACTACAGAATAATGAATCAGGTCAAGGAATGGCATCTTTCTTCCTAAAAGTTAAAACCGGCAAGCTCCGTAGGCTGCCGGTTTTAACTTTTAGCCTTGTCCGCGTATCATAGCTTCTTCTGCACGGCGAATCATAGCTTTAA
>JAJYNB010000380.1 GCA_021786555.1 Bacillota bacterium
TTGACATCAATTGCCTTAGTTTCATCCACTTGCTCCACCTCCCATTATTCGAGAATAGACCACAGGTAAGGCGGCCAAACCAGAATAATGCTGATGGCGAAAGTCATGACGAAGACCACCAAACCGAGTACGAATGTGATTAAGGCTTTGACTGCGCTGCTGCCGATAGAAGTTTTAAAATACACGAAGTAGCAGGCAACACTGAAGCTGAAGAGTACGATTAACGCCAGTCCCAGGATAAATAGGAATGTCATCTGTGTTCACCTCCCATCTTTTTAGTCTGTTGGTCCTTACTGCGCCAGGAATGTAAACAATAAGGAACCGGCAAAAACAAATGCCAGCTCCTTAAAAAGTTGCTGGCCTCTGGACTTAAAGTCTCCGGACTTTGCTTATTCTGTTTTCAACCGCGTTCTGATGCAAAGAGACCAGCCCCTGGTGGGGACTGGTCTCTGGACTCAAAGGTCTCTGGACTCATTGTCAGATGTTTACTACGCTGGGTTTGGCGCGGAGGTATTTTCTTACTGCGTCCTGCTCCTTGCCTCCAGTCTCCCTCAGACCTATGTGGAGACTGCGTTTGCAATGGCGGCACTTGATTATTACAACATATGCATCATGCTGACACAGTATTTTGCCGCATTGACAGCGAACATCTACCATGGTCTCACCACCTTTGTTAGGTTTGTGTTAATTATCACAATCCCACTGGATTTGGTACTGCTTTTTTTCTTCTCTCAGTTATATTATATGGCATCCTAGGCGGTGTGCCCAATTTTGGCGTTGGCGTCAGCGGACATATGGTTTGCTTTTCTGGTCAAAATCAGGCTTCAGTGGCGACATGTTGGCTGTTTCGGACATTTTCTATTTGTGTTTTTCGAAAGGCGCTGGGCGAAACACCCACCAATGCTTTAAAAGTCTTGCAAAAATGTGATTTGTCGTTCATTCCGACCAGTTCGCCGACCTGGCTTATGCCAAGAGTGGGGTTCTGCAGCAGTTCCCTGGCCTTCTCGATTCTGTATGCATTGATGTATTCCTTGATGCTTACCCCGGTATACTGGGAAAACAAACGCCTGAGCTGGCGTTCTGACAGAGTCGCCACCCTGCAGAGAGTAGAAGTATTTATGTCCGTTGCATATTGGCAGTGAATGAAATCCAAAACCAAACTCACTTCCTTGGGCAGGTAGTTGTCTATTGCTCTTTGCCCCACCCTTAAACGCCTGATTTGTTCAGCCTGGTTTACTTTGTCCTCCAGGGGATCCAAGCCCAGCCTGGCCCTGAGAACCGTTTCGCAGCTTTCGTCGCTCAAGTGCGACCAGGCCTTGCAGGTGACAAATCCCTCCGTATTCATTCCATTCTCCTGGCAAAGTCTGAATATCTCCTGCAGAGTCTTCTTAGCTTGCTCCTCATTCCCCTCCGCTCCCAGCAGTGCGGCATTTGCCTGCAGCAGGTGTATGCGGTTTCGGACTGTAGGGTAATGCGCCTGAACTTCTTCCGCAGTGCTCAAAAGCAGCTTGCAGTCCTCCACCAAACCCTTCATCGCGGCCAATTCGGCTTGGCAGGCCAGAGCTGAAGCACCGAGAGCAGAACAGGTCCGGCCCTGCCAAATGACTTTTAGTTCCTCTAACAGGTTTAAGATGTTTAGAGGGTACTGTTTGAGACGGGCTAAGAAGACTTCCAGATGGCCCACATGGGCTTTGAGGTTAAATGTATGGCTGTATACTTCCAATGATTTGACCCGCTCAATAAGTTCTCTGGCACCGCGGTAATTTTCCTTTATGATTGCCAACCGTGTCAAATGGCACAAAATTACTCCAGTCAGCAAAGGATCCTGCATCTTTTTGGCCAATTCCAGGCCTTCATTAAGAATTGATTCAGCTTTGTCTGTAGGCCCGGATTCGATTATCAACTGTCCCAAGACAATTTTGTTGTTTATCTTTTGCGACATGCTGGGAACATCGTGTTTAACAAATCCCGCCGAGCATTCCAAAGCTTTGTCTACCTCCCCGGCGTAGAGAAAATTTAGCGTGAGGATTGCGTGTACATCCTGTAAGAGCACCGAATTGCCTGTTGCTTCGGCCCGGACCAACTGCAGTTCAGCAAGGGTCTGGGCCTCTTCAAACCTGCCCATTTCCTGGTAAGCCATAATCATGCGGTTAATAATCAGGCATTTTTGCTCATCCCTGGCAGATTCCAGGGCCAGATTGTAGTGATCCAAAGTTTCGGCATAGTTCCCCATCCTGAAACAAAGGTCGGCCAGTTTACACTGCAGTGATGCGTACTTGCCTGAACCTTTGGCTATCCCCATACTGAGCATCTGCCCCAGGCATTTCCAAGCCTCGCCATAGTAGCCCAGATAAGAAGAGGTCTCGGCCAAGCCTTCCAGCACCGGATACTTGTACTTTTCCAGGCAGGCCTGGTCCAGCAGCGGGAAAAGGTCCCTGGCTGTGCCAAAGTAACACCAGGCGCTGTGGAACGCATTGAGCGAAATAGCCCTCTGTCCAGCCGAAATAGAATATTTTACTGCCTTTACCTTGTCAGCTCCCCATTGAAAATGATAAGCCAGCTCATCCGGGTGCAGCCTGGGGTCTATGGTCTGCTCCAGGAGTATGCCGACTTGTTCATGCAGCAGCACCTTGCGCTGGTACGAAATACTTTCATATAACACTTGCTGCAGCCGGGAGCTGACAAAGGTGAAGTAGACCTGGGTTGAATCCGGGTGTTCCTCAATAAGTTTTAAGGTAATCGCTTCTTCCAGGGAGGGAATCAGGTCAACCAGGGACAAGTTCAACAGCTGAGCTAAATTTTGTGCGGTAAACCTCCTGCCTATTACAGCGGCGGTGGCCAGGATAGACTTGAGCTCCGGTCTTACCCCTTCCAGCCTGCACAAAAAGATTTCCTGAATCTCTTCCGGCAGGGTCAAGTCTCGGGGCGGGTCAAACACCCAGGCCTGTTTCGTTTGTGACAGATTTCCCATTTCCATCAGTTTATCCACTAGGTGCCTGATTACCAAAGGATTCCCTTCACTCTTTTGGTAGACGATGTCGCCCAACCCGGTGGGCAGTATCTTCTCGTCCAGCAAATTTAACAAAAACTCTTCGGTCTCCTCCCGCGTGAAAGGACGCAGGGTGATTTTCGCCAGGCATTCTTCATAATTCAAAGCCCTGACAAAATTGCGGAAGGGTGAAAAGCGGCTCCCGGACAGGTCTATGTCATCCAGGTCATAAGTGCCGCAAATCAAGACCCGGAAGTCTTCTGGGTGTTGGACGAAATACTGAATAACTTCCAGACTGGTTGGGTCTGCGTAGGGTATATCCTCAATCAGCAAAACCACAGGCGTGTTTCGCATCAAGTCCCGCAGAATGCTGCAGGAGTTCTCCAGGAACAGTTTGTCCGGAAGCTGGCCTGCAAAGGGATATCCCTTTACCGCGCTGTTAAACAGGTTGCTGAACTTGGGAACCAGTACAGACAGCTCACTCAAAACCCTGGGCGAATAGCGGGCTATCACCTCTTTGACCTGCCCCTGCCCCAGTTCTTCAATCAATATTCGCAGCAATTCAGCCAAGGGGTGGTATGGAAAAGAACTTCCCAAAGGGCCGTTTTTACACACCATGTAATGTCCGCCGCGAGCTTTGACATTGCCCTTAAGCTGCTGTAAGAGTGAGGTCTTACCGATGCCTGTATCTCCACCCACCAGCACCATGCGTGCCCCGCTCTCAAGACTTTCCTCAAACAGTCTGCCAAGTTGCCTGCTTTCTTTAATTCTGCCGACAAATGCTTGTAGATGTTCGTCAAGTCTGGACATGGCAACCCCCTGCTTGTTACATATTTCACAATGACTCCTAGACTATTTTATGCTCAGCCAGGATAGTTTGAGACCTTGACATGTACTTAATTTCTCTTTCTCTTTTTCTAATTCCTTCCAAGCAAGTTAAGAACTTTGCGTGTATTCTTGACAATTTAGTATTGGATTATAGTGAAAATAACATTATTGAGGAATACCTTACAATCTTAATCGCCCGGTCGTTTCCAGTTTTTAAAAATTACTTCCAACTGACGAAAACTGCACCACAAGACGCAAAAAGCCCCCGGTCAAACCGGGGGCTGCGTAAGTGCATAAAATTAGTGGAACAAGCTTTTCGCCGCGATGGTGGCCATTTGGGCCAGAGGGGAAGGGTAAATACCCAGGAACAAAGTCACCAGCATTGTAACCAGCAAAGTGAATTTGGTCGCCCCGCTCACGCCGATATTGGGCAAGTCAGCCCCTTCTTCCATATACATTGTACGGGTAACCAGCAGGTAGTAGTATACGGAAACCATGCTCATAATAAAGGCAATAAACACCAGAGGCACCCACCCCTGATCCAGGAGAGCCTTAAACAAGTAAAATTTACCGACGAAGCCGGCCAAGGGCGGAATCCCGGCCATAGACAAGAGGCTTATGGTCATTACCGCGGCTGCCAAAGGGGAACGCCGTGCCAGGCCGGCGAAATCTTTGATCTCGTCGCTGCCCTGCGCGGTTGAAACAACGGTTGCCACAGTAAAGGCACCCATGTTGGCAAAGACGTAAATCATGGAATAGAAGAGGACGCCCTTGACTCCGTCCGGTGTCCCTGCCAGCAGGCCCACGGCAATATACCCGGCCTGGGAGATGCTGGAGTAGGCCATCATGCGTTTAAAGTTTTTCTGAGGAATGGCCATCAGGTTGCCGGCAATCATGGTTAGCCCGATCAGCACTGCCAAGGCCACTGCCACATTACCATCCAGAGCCTGAGCTTTCAAGCCAACCAGCATTACCCTGACCATAGCTGCAAAGCCCGCTGCCTTGGAAGCGACAGCCAGGTAAGCGGTTATCGGTACGGGAGCGCCTTCATAAATGTCAGGCGCCCACATGTGGAAAGGAATCAGCGAGATTTTAAAGGAAAATCCGGCCAGAACCAAGAGCAAGGCGAGGATAGTTGCAGGGCTCATGTCGGAACCCAACTTAGCTGCAATATCCGTGATTACGGTTGAGCCGGTCAGGCCGTATAGGAAACTCACACCGTAAAGGAGAACCGCCGAAGACACGGCACCCAAAATCAGGTATTTCAGGCCTGCCTCTCCGGATTTTCCGTCTTCCGCCAGGTAGGCAACCAGGACGTAAAAGGAAATGGTCATCAGTTCCAGACCGACATAAAGGGTGATGAGGTCCCCGGAGCCGGCCATAACCATCATACCCAAAGCGGCAAACAGGATCAGGGCGTAAAACTCACCCCGGTGGGCAGGCAGCTTTTGCACATACTCGGTGGAGGACAGCACTACCAGGAGAGCGGCCGCCAGGAAGAGTAGTTTGAAGAAGCTGGCGTAGTTATCGGCCAGGTACATGCCGTCGAGGAAAGAGCCGTTAACCTGGCTGTAAAACTGGGCTCCTGCCACAGCCATGGTGACCAGGATTCCCAGCACTGTCAGAGGCACCATTCCCTGGCGAGAACCCTTCGGAATCAGCAAGCCGACAGAGAAAATAACTATGCCGACTACTGCCAAGGTAATCTCAGGGGCCAGCAGCGCATACTGTGCATTCATTAGAATATTCCTCCCTTCGCCTGGCCAAGAGCCTGAAGTACTGCGGCAATTCCGGAGGAATGGACGCCAGAGTTAACCATGTCCATCAGAAGGTTGGGGATAACACCGCCAATTATCACCACGAAGGCTAACACAAACAGGGGTACCAGTTCAGGTCCCTTGATATCCTGTAAGTGGTCCCATTCCGGCCGGCGCGGCCCAAACAGTACGTTTGCCAGGACCCGCAAATTGTATGTTGCGGTGAAGATAATCCCGGCAATCCCCAGAATCGCGGGAATGAGAAACACCTTGATTGAACCCAGGAAGATGGTAAATTCTCCGATGAAGTTGACAGTTCCCGGCAGACCCAGGGAAGCCATGCCGGCAATCATGAAGCCGGTAGCCAGGCGGGGCATCTGATGAGCCAGCCCGCCCAGATCGGGTATGTAGCGGGTATGGGACTTTTCATAAATGAACCCGATCATGGAGAAGAACAGAGCCGCCATGACACCATGGGCAAACATTTGAGCCACCGCCCCGTCAACACTGACCATGTTCAAGGCAAACATGCCTATTAACACATAACCCATATGGCTGACTGAAGAATACCCGACCACATATTTGAGGTCTTTCTGGGCCAAGGCAATGAAAGCTGCGTAAAGTACATTGGCTATAGCCAGGACGGCGATAACCGGCGCCCAGAACTTAGCTCCCAAGGGAAGGACATAAATGCCGACCCTGATTAAGCCGTAGCCCCCAATCTTTTTCAGGACCCCTGCATGGATCATACTTACCGCTGTAGGAGCGCCGGCATAACCATCGGGTGACCAGGAGTGAAAGGGGAACATGGAAATCAGGGAACCAAAGCCCAGCAGCATCAAACCAAAAACTATGATTTGGAAATTCTGCGGCAGCATGGTAGCGGAACGTTTGGCCAACTCGGTAATCATGAAGGTGTCGGCCCCGGCCTGCAGGTAGAGGGCCACTAAGCCGACAAGCAGGAAGGCCGATCCCAGGAGTAGGTAAATCGTCAGCTTCATGCCTGCATACTCTTTTGTAACCCGCTTGGAACTGCCCCAAATGACTACCATGATATAAATCGGGATGACCACCACTTCGTAGAACAGGAAGAAGATGAACAGGTCTCTGGCCACGAAGGTTCCCATCACACCGGCAATTAGAATCATCAGCAGGATAAAGAACTCCTTGGGCCGTTTTTCGATATTCCAGGAGGCAAATACCGCCGAGAAACCAATCAGGTTGGTCAGAAGAAGCATTGGAAGGCTGATCCCGTCAACCCCCAGTGCGTAACTGACCCCCAAATCTTTCGTCCAGGCGATGGTTTCGTTGAACTGGAACCCTCCTGTGTGCTTGTCGTAGGCGAAATACACAAAAAGGCTAAGGGCCAGCGAGGTAAAAGTGCCGAGAGCCGCAGTGATCTTTACGGTCTTGGGTTCATCCTTAGGGAGGAAGACAATGACCAGAGCGGCGATAATCGGAGCCAGTAGGGTAATAGTTAAAACCGGAAAGGTCATCTTATTTTCCACCTCCCAATGCCAGCGGGTTTA
>JAJYNB010000150.1 GCA_021786555.1 Bacillota bacterium
ATCTTGTTGAGGTCCCGCAGCAGATTTTCCAGGTTGATGCCTTGAGCCCGGGCAGCCTGCTCGAGCACTGTATTGCGTGGGCTGCCTCAGCTGTAGCAAGTGAGCCCGTAGTAGGTGAATACCTGGACCGTTTTGGGATGCCTTGTGATTATTTCCGCTATCGTCATCCTACCCGTAATTGGCACTGGTTGTACACCTCCCTTGCTTGATTGGAAATTATGTGGACTTTTATTGTAGTGTAAGCAGGAATCAGACAGCTTGTGCCAAAATAGGTCAAAGAACATGAACGTTTGGAGGAATTATGGAAGAGTTGCTTTTTGACACCCCTGTGGCCGTGGTTGATTTGGACAAACTGGAGAAGAACATTGAACAGATGGCAGCTTTGTGCCGGGCAAGGGGCATAGCCCTGCGGCCGCATATCAAGTCCCATAAGATACCCGAGATTGCCCTGGCCCAGCTTAAGGCAGGCGCCATAGGGATTACGGCTGCCAAACTGGGGGAGGCCGAAGAAATGGCCCGGGCCGGGGTTAAAGATATATTCATAGCTAACCAAATTACCGGTCCGGCCAAACTAAAAAGGCTGGCCGCTTTGGCAGCCGGGATTAAACTCAGTGTGGGAGTGGACAGTTGGAGAAACGCCAGGGAGCTGGACCAAATAGCCAGGGAAACGGGGCTGGTCCTGGATGTGCTGGTTGAAATCGACACGGGCCTGCACCGCTGCGGCTTGGAACCGGGCCCACAGGTGATCGAGCTGGCGAAAAAGCTGCGGGAACGCCCCAGCCTGCACCTGAAGGGCATTTTTACCCATGCTGGCCACGCCTACGGGGCCAGGGGTCCAGCGCAGGTTGAAGAGATCGGCCGGGACGAAGGGCAAGTGATGGCCCAACTGGCACGGCAATTGAAAGCGGCCGGCACACCGGTGGAAGTGGTGAGCGTAGGATCGACTCCAACCGCCAGGCATGCGGCCCAGGTTCCCGGTGTGACTGAACTAAGGCCCGGCAACTATGTGTTTTACGATGCGATCCAGCTGGCCCTGGGAGTTGCTGCCGTGGGCAACTGCGCCTTGACCGTGAGGGCAACGGTGATCAGCCGGCCCGCGCCGGACCGGGCTGTAATCGATGCCGGCAGCAAGGCTCTGAACCTGGACAAAGGCGCCCACGGCGCCAGCCTGGTCCGCGGCTTCGGCATCGTCCTGGGCCGCCCGGGTTTAACTATTGAGCGTCTGTCGGAGGAACACGGGATTTTGGCGCTGGACCCTGCCGAGATTCTCGATGTGGGGGACGTTGTTGAGATTATCCCCAACCACGCCTGTACCGTAATCAATCTGTTTGACACTGTGCTGGGAACCCGAAAGGGTAAGGCGGCAGAGGTGTTGAGGGTCGCGGCCAGAGGGAAGTCAAGGTAAGGGAGTCAGGAGTCAGGAGTCAGGAGTCAGGAGTCAGAAGTCAGAATGAGAGAACCGGCGAAGACATTTAAAGGCGTACTGGTACGGCAGAATTAGTTAGTAAATTGCTGAAAGTATATTCTCGTGGCATTCTGACTCCTGACTCCTGAATACCTCAAAAGTGAGTCAGTTGGGGACGGTTCTTGATTGACTCACTCAGAAGTCACAATCAGAACAGCTTATCTTCTCTTAAACCATTCTGCCTTAAAACAAATAAAGAAAGTTTCATTCATCGGTGGTGCCGCCAAGCGGCATGAAAGTCTGAATTCTGACTTCTGGCCCTGATAGCAACAAAATCTCTCAAAGTATGTTTCCGGGTTTGGCAGGGAAAAAATAAACCTGAGGTGATTAAGTTTGGATGACAGTAAGCTAACCCGTGAACAGCGTTTTTTATATGTCCGCGGCGTACCCCTGGACAGGGTTCTGCGTTTGTCCGATGAACAGTTGAGAAAAGCGGTAGACAAGTTGAAAAGGGCGAGCCGTTTGTACTAGCCCCTGAAAAATGTTTCTTGCGAAAAACGTTACCCTGAAGATTAGGCTGCTTAAGGGAGGAAACCTTCACCTGACCACCTTAAAAACGTCCCAAAATTAACAATTTTCATACTCACGTGTGAACTAAAAGTTATAAGGTTTTGCCCAGACACCCTCAGGAGAGTCAATTAGTCCCGAGGGTGTTTTTCGTACCCGGGCGGCATGTGGTAAAATGTGGCTGGGGTTTTAAATATTTTGCTTATTACGGGAACCTTTTTGGGTTTGCGGCAATCCTTATCAGTGTGTAGAGGAGATGAATTGGTGTTGGGTAGGGAAACAACCAACAACTCCGTACCCGGTGGCGGCTTAGATTGGGAAGAACTGCTGCAGCAGTTGTATCCCAGGGCCCTGGCCATAGCCGCCAGGATTTTGCGCGACCGGGAACTGGCTGCCGATGCGGCTCAAAATGCTCTGCTCAAAGTGTACCGACATCTGGGTGAAGTCCGTGACAGACAGGCTCTGCCTGCATGGCTGCACCGGGTGGTGAGCAACGAGGCCTATCTGACCTTGAGGGTTTACCAGAGGGAAGCGGTCACCGAAACTGTTGAGGGCTGGACCAATACAACCGGGGATCCGGCAGAACTGGCAACCTTCAGGGCAGAATTCCTGCGGGCCATGCGGACGTTGGCGCCGGAATTTCAAGAAGCGGTGGTTCTCTGCGATGTCATGGGCTGGAAAGTGCAGGATGCGGCGGCGCAGTGCGGCGTACCTGTGGGTACGCTGAAATCCAGGCTCTTCAGGGGCAGGGAGAATCTGCGCGGTTTGTTGGCAGATTTCCGGCTGAGAAAGGAGGAGACAGCGGTGCAAAGACCGATGGAAGACTTGCTGTTCGACTATTTGGAGGGCAGGCTTGATGCTGTGGCAGAGGCAAAACTGGAATCCCAGCTGCAGGAAGACCAGGGCTTAAGAGGACGGTTAGAAGAACAGCGGGAATTTTTGCGGCTGCTTCACAGCCTGACCGGTAAAATCTCCCTGAGTTCGGCTGAAATAGCCGCAAAGATAGGGGAAGTTTACGCTGAGATCCGGGATTACAGCTATTTAACGGAACAGACCCTGATAGGTGGTGAATCACCCCAGACCTTAGTACACAAAACCTGGTTCAAAAAGCCTGATCTGCTGCGCAGCGAGGCAGAACATCCTGTATTCGGCTCCTTTACCGCCATCGTGCGGGGTCAGGATGCCGTACTGAGAGTAGGAGATGAGTCCAGACCTCAGCGTACACGGGTCGATGCAGAGATGCTCAAGTCTATGGGCGTTGATTTCGGCGTAACTTTACGGGCTATTAGTGCGGGACATTCTACCCGACTTCTGGGTACGGAATATGTGGAAGGAAGGAACTGTTACCACCTCCTGCTGCTGCAAGCTGCCCCCGGTGCTGAAGCGGGGCAGGTTTCCAGCCATATCTGGCTCGACAAGCTGACCTGGATGCCGCTGCTAACGGAGGAGTACAATTCGGAGGGGGTATTGGTAAGCCGCAAAGTGGTGAGGAACCTTACCCTAAACACAGGACTGCCCGACAGCCTGTTTGAGTTTCCGGCTGAGGTTGCTGCAGAAGCGGCGCCTGCGCCCGAGGTTAAGCCCCCACGCGCTTGTAGTCTGGCCGAAGTGAAGGCGGCCCTGCCCTTTGAGCCTTTCCTGCTGCAGGATAGTTCCCTGGTACTGCACGCCTGCTATTTGTTGGATCTCAGCGGGTCACCTGTGGCCATGCTGAACTATCACCTGCCTGGGGATCCCCTGCCCGAGGTTACCCTGACCCAGGCGGTGGTGTATCATACCAACCTGCCTCCCGGGGTCCCAACCGAGGAAATGGAGATTAGAGGAGAAAAGGCGGTCTACATCCCCATGGAGACTTTTAAGGTCAAGGGATTCCTTTCCTTTCAAAGGGAGGGTGTGTATCTTAACCTGGGGGGAAACGGCAGTAAAGAGCAGCTTCTCGCCTGGGCAGGATCCCTGGCGACATCCGGAGGCGGGAAAAAAGAAGGGTAAGCAATTTACAGGCGCAAGGGGACCGGATAAAAGTGAGTCAGTGGAGAACCGTCCCCAGGTGACTCACTGTGAATGATGTTTGTGAAGAGCCGGATGCCTTAATAGGGCACGTCCGGTTCTGTGAGGGGGTGTCGACCGTGAGGTCGACCTCTACTCGACCCGGGTGACTCACCCGAGTGACTCATTTTTCGCTGGGACGACAGAACCGTCCGTGCGTCCTAGCTTAATCAAGGAGGAGAAACAAAAATGAGTGTTTTGTCCAGGGTGAACTTGATGATTATTGCGCCGCTGCTTTTTGTACAGCTGATTTTACAGGTGGCGGCGCTGGTGGACCTGTACAAACGGGAACAGGTATTGGGCGGGAAGAAATGGATCTGGGTTTTGGTTATTATAATTGGCGAGATTCTTGGACCCGTCATTTATTTCGTGTTTGGCCGGAAAGAGGCCTGAGATGACAGTGATCAGATGTGATGAGGTGCGCAAGAAATATGGCCGGGTTGTGGCTTTGCGCGGAGTAAGCTTTGAAGTGCGGCAGAATACCTGCCTGGGTTTTCTCGGCCCTAACGGGGCCGGGAAAACCACCACCATCAAAATCCTGGCGGGGCTTGCCAGGCCTGGCGGCGGTCAGGTGGAGGTAGCCGGGGTTGATGTGGTGAAAGACCCTGCCGGGGTGCGCGGGCATATCGGCTATCTGGCTCAGTCTCCCGCCTTTTATAACTGGATGAGCGGGGAGGAGTATCTGCTCTTTTGCGCCGGGCTGTTTAAACTGCCGCGGCGGGAAGCGCTGCAAAGGACCCGGGAACTGCTGGCCCAGACGGGCCTGGAAGAGGCGGCGCGGCGCAAAGTCGGGGGTTATTCCGGCGGCATGAAACAAAGGCTTGGTATTGCCCAAGCCCTGATCAACCGCCCGAAAGTCCTCTTTTTGGACGAACCCGTTTCGGCCCTGGACCCGGTGGGGAGACACGAACTGCTGGAACTTATCCGCGAGCTGAAACGCGACTCTACCGTATTCTTTTCCACCCATGTGCTGAACGATGCGGACCAAATCTGCGACGAGGTGATTATCCTAAAACAGGGAGAGGTCGCCCTGCAGGCGACGGTGGACGAACTGAGGCAGAGATACACCGACCCGGTGTTTGAACTGGAACTGGAAAGCGCGCCCGATGGGATGCTCGACAGGCTTCAGGCCCTGCCCTATTACCAGTCCCATCAAAGCTCCGGGCCGGTCCTGACTGTTGTAGTCAAAGACCTTGCCCAAGCGAAACAACAGCTGCCCGGTTTCCTCTGGTCTGAAGGCGCAGTCCTAAGGCGCTACCAGCTGCAAACCCCGAGCCTGGAACAAGTGTTTCTGAGGGTGGTGAGTAAAGAGTGAAAGCAATGCTGCAAAAGGAATTGAGGGAAATTCTCCGGACTTACCGCTGGCTCCTCCTGCCTTACGTTTTCCTGGTACTGGGATTGGGCCAGCCCATAGCTTTCAAGCTGATGCCGGAGATTCTCAAAAATTCCCTGCCCCCCGGGACCACCTTGGTACTCCCGCCGGCTGCTCCCATGGACATCCTGAAATCCACCCTGGGCCAGTTCAATCAGATGGGGGTGATAATGGTTATTCTTGCAGCGATGGGAAGTGTAGCCCAGGAAAAGGCCAGCGGGGTTGCGGCGGCGGTATTGGTCAAACCCGTGGGCCGGGGCGTTTACCTGTTGGTTAAGTTCTTTGCCTACAGCCTGTTAACAGCCCTTGCTTTCTGGCTTGGCCTGGGCGCAAGCGCTTACTACACCCAAATCTTAATCGGTCCCATCGACTGGCAGGCCGCACTGTCGGGGGGCCTGGTGTACCTGGTATATCTGATCGTTGCGGTGTCCCTGACCATTTTGGCCAGCACCCTGTTTTCAGGTCAGGGGGCTGCAGGGGGCGCTGCCTTCCTGGGAATCCTGGCCCTGAGTTTGCTGCCCAAGCTGGCCTCCTGGTCTGACAGGTTGTTCCCAGCTGCCTTAATCGGGCAGGCGGAAAAGATTTTTGCGGGGAAAGCTCCGGAACTGTTATGGCAGCCTTTGACCTTTAATGTGGGCCTGATTATCGTTCTGCTCGCCGCAGCCATATATGTGCTAAAACGGCAGGAGTTGTGAAGAACACCAGGTCACTTCTTATTCAGCACACTACCTTTAAGAATAACCAGGCCTCCGGCGACGATGAGGGCCAGGCCGACCAATATGCTCCCGCCGGTGTGCAGCAAGTTGATGAATAGAAAAGCAAAACCCACCAGGGAAAGAATGCCTACCGGGATGAGCAGACCGGTCTCACGGGGTCCAAAAATGTAAAGCTCAAACAGGCCGAAAGCAACCCCCAGGATAAATATCGGCCAGAATGTTTCCATCAACTGCCAGCCGGAAATTGTCATGACGCTGAAGAGCAGCCCGTAGACCGTCAGTATCCCGCCTGGCACCAGCAGGCCGGCGTTGTGCCTGCTGCCGGCAAAAAACGCCCCGTGAAAGGCGATTCCCGGCAGCAGCAAAAACAGGGGCCACAAATACCCCCAGGACAAATGGATCCAGCCAAGAGAATCCAGCGTAAACAAACTGCCGGCGATCACCAAAACCAACCCAAGTACTTTAGCGCCGTTCATGAAATTATCCCCCTTTATTGTTCCTCTCATATCCGCAGCCAGGCAGGATGCGCCCCGAAACTTGGGGTGGGCAGGCATCAAGCCTGGCTGCATTGCTGCCTGCCCAATTTGTGAAGTATTTTGAGTCAGCAAGGTACCCAGTGTAGTTCAAAAGGCAAGTAATGTAGAGACAAAAGTTCACTCTCCACAGGGGCAAACAACAATTTTTCTGCGACAATTATCTTGCTAATCTACACATTGTTGGCGCAGAAAACGTGGTTTGTTGGGTTATATCGCAGTAGAAGTATACCGGTATTCATTTATTCGGGGATATCGCTATTACAACCAAGAATCCTGAAGAAAGAAGCATGAATTTGATGGAAGGTATTTCCAATTTGGGATGGAACCTCATATTAGAATACTTCCCGGAGGGTTTTATGCTGATTGCATCGATTCGCTACGATGAAAGGAATGCGTTCTTGCGGATAACC
>JAJYNB010000041.1 GCA_021786555.1 Bacillota bacterium
GATCTAGGTGGGGCTGGAGATATTCCTCAACCTGGCGCCGGACCAACAGGCCGGCCTGATGTGGAACCACATTCAGCGCAAGAAACGGGAACGGGCTCTGCAACGTTACCACGACAGGCGGAAATTAGCTGTGGAAAGACTGGACTAGAACAGTTGAAAACCAGCAGAAACCGCTTTGAAGCAAATTCTTGGCGGGGGCATGGAAAAAATACCGGAAGGACGGGAATCCCAAAATGGTTAAGAAATTCTGTCCAAAATGCCGTAGTTACTCTTATTCCGCAAAAACGCAGGGCCGATGGGTGTGTCCCAGCTGTGGGAATGACTTGACTTTAAAGCCCGTGCTGACGCTGGAGCAGGCTGACCGGCTGGATTTCTCAGCCCAAAGTGTCCTTAACTTGCTGCTTCGCAAGCCATGAGAGGTTTGCAAGCAATTTTGTTGAGATAAAAATCCTGGTTTTTTCTTGTATTGGAAATTAAGATTAGTTGAACCAGAAAAATAATAAGCAAAAAACCTTGCAAGCTCGTTTGTTCGGCACCTGTTTTAGAAGGAATAAACTGTGTCCTGTCGAATAATCTGTTACACAAAACAGACTATTCAATTAAAGGAGGTTGCCGGGTGGACAAACGGAGCAGAGTTTTTCTGGCCGGGCTGGTTGCGGCTGAAATAGTGCTGCTGCTGGCGGCCCGGGGCCTCGCGCCTTGGCTTGGAACGATTTTTTTGTTGCTCAATACGGCGGCTTTTTGGCGGCTAAGCCAAAATCAAGCTAAGGATGCATCTAAGGAAAGTTCCTGGGACGAGTCCCTCGATTCGGTTTCAGAACTGGACCCTTCGGTGCTCATAGCTTACGAGACCCTTCCCTATATGCGTCGAGGGTTAAATGAAGTTACAGCTTTAAAAATAGCTGAAATAATCCAGAAGATTAGCGACGTAGCAGCTGTGGCCATTACCGATAAGGTAAGGGTGTTGGCCTATCTTGGCGCGGGCTGTGACAAACACCAGCCGGGCGATAAAATTCTCACAGAAGCAACGCGGGAAGTCCTGGCAACCGGGGTGCACAAGGTGGTGCGGACCCAGGAACAGTTAAACTGTTCGCGGCGGGACAACTGCAACTGCCCGCTGGCAGCTGCGGTGATTGTGCCGTTAAAATGCAGGGATGATACTGTGGGGACGGTGAAGCTTTACGAGACCCGGGACGGTCAGCTAAACCCCCAGATAATCAGGCTCGCACTGGGCATGGCCCAATTGCTGGGGATGCAGATAGAGCTGGCGGAATTGGACATGCAGGCCCAGCTTAAGACCAAGGCCGAGTTGGATGCCCTGCAGGCCCAGATCAACCCGCATTTCTTCTTTAATACACTAAACACCATTATCATGTACAGCAGGACCAACCCCAACCGGGCCAGGCGTCTTTTGATCCGTCTCTCGGAATTTTTCCGCCAGGCTTTGAAGCGACACGGCAACTTCATTTCCTTGCAGCAAGAGATGGACTTTGTCAACACCTACCTGGTGCTGGAAAAGGCCCGCTTCGGTCCGAAACTTCAGATTATTCAGGACATTGACCCGGAATTGAATGATGAAACAATTCCGCGCCTGACCCTGCAGCCCCTGGTGGAAAACGCGGTCAAACATGGTATTACCCCCAAACTGGGGCCGGGGGCTATTAAGATTTCGGCCAAGAAAGATGGCAACGAACTGGTCCTGGTAGTTAAAGATGACGGTATTGGCATCCCGCCGGAAAGACTGGGACTGGTGCTGCAGCCGGGTTATGGTTCAGGTAATGGGGTAGGCCTTTCCAACGTGCATGAGCGTCTCAAGGGATTTTTCGGGGAGGATTACGGTCTGAGGATTCAGAGCACTCCCAATCAGGGTACCACCATTACTATGCGAGTTCCCGCCGGTTACGCGGTACCAAAAATAGAAAAGCAGGCGAATTGATTCGGAAACCTGTCACTTTGTGGCAGGTTTTTCTGTTGTTTTGGAGAAACTAGTTTGAAAAAGGAATTTGGGAGATTGGCATGTATCCTGGTACAGACTTGATTGAGATCGGGCGTGTAGCCCAGGCCATGGTCAGGCATCCGCTGCTCAAGGCCAGGCTGTTTACGGAGGCCGAGATGGCCCAATGTGAGGGCAAGGGGAATCCTGCAGCCAGCTTTGCAGGAAGGTTTGCCGCCAAGGAGGCGGTGCTCAAGGCTTTGGGCACAGGCCTTAGGGGGGTAAAATGGCGGGACATTGAGATAATAACTAACGCCTTGGGCGAGCCAGAGGTAAGTCTTTTCGGGCCGGCCCTGGAACTGGCGCGAAACCGGAATTTATATGAGATTAGAGTGAGTATAAGCCATAGCCGGGACTTGGCCTTAGCTTTTGCCCTGGCTTTGACAAGGGAGGAGAGAGAAGAGCATGAAGGTAGTTACGTCGGCCGAAATGGTGAGGATAGAAAGGGAGGCCATTAACGAGTACGGAATTCCCAGCCTGCTCCTGATGGAGAACGCTGCACTGGCAGTGTTGGATGCTGCAAAAGGGATCCTGGGCGAGCTAAAGGGCAAAAGGGTGGTAATTCTGGCAGGCAAGGGCAACAACGGGGGTGACGGACTGGCCCTGGGAAGGCACCTGGCCAACAGGGGGGTTGAGATCAAGGTCTTTCTCTGCGGCCACAGCGATGAGCTGAAAGCAGACTGTCTTACAAACTTTCAACTGCTGCGGGGCCTGGGGGCAACGGTATTCCAGGTGACAGGGGAAACCGAACTAAGGGCCTTCAAGCTGGCTCTCCTGACCTGTGATCTGGCTGTGGACGCCCTGTACGGGACCGGCTTTCGCGGCGCCTTGCCTCCAGTCCAGGAAAGCTATGTAAGGGCCTTGAACGAGTCAGTTAAGCCTGTGCTGGCCATAGATATTCCTTCCGGGCTGGAAGCGGACACGGGCAGGGTTTATAAGGAAGCAGTCCTGGCTGACGTAACCGTGACCTTCGGACTTCCCAAGCTGGGGCATTTTCTTGGCATGGGCCCGGAGTGCGTGGGACAAATCAAGGTTGACAAAATTTCCATTCCCGAGAGCATTTTAAATGACCAAAAAGTTAATACACATGTCCTGACTGCAGAACAGGTAGTCGAATACATCCCACTGCGGATGGCCAGCGGCCACAAGGGAACCCATGGCAGGTGCCTCCTGGTGGGAGGCTCGCCGGGCATGACCGGGGCTCTGGCCCTAGCCGCCAGGGCTGCCCTGCGCAGCGGGGCCGGTCTGGCGCAGATGGCCACAGGGGCCAGCCTGGCACCCCTTGTAGACAGCCTGCTGCCGGAAGCTACCACCCTGGCCCTGAACGAAATCAAACCCGGCATGCTCGACCCCAGGGCGCTGGAGCAGCTGCGGGAGGGAATCTCCAGAGCAAAAGCTGTTTCCTTCGGCCCCGGCATGGGGCAAAGGGTCGAAGTCGCGGAGATCCTCACCGGGGTAATCGAACGCTGTCCCAAGCCCCTGGTCATCGACGCTGACGGGCTTAACGCTCTGGCTTTGGACTTAAAGATGCTGGCCCGGGCCCAAGGCCCGGTCATCCTCACTCCCCACCCTGGAGAGATGGCCCGCCTCACGGGCCTGAAATTAGAAGAAGTATTGAACAACCGGCTCGACCTGGCCCTGGAAAAGGCGGTGGAGTGGAAAGTGATTTTGGTTTTGAAGGGGCCTTCCACCATTGTGGTCGCCCCGGATGGCAGGGCTTTCCTAAATCCAACGGGCAATCCGATTTTGGGCAGCGGCGGTACGGGGGACGTGCTGACGGGCTGTATTACCGGACTGCTGGCCCAAGGGGTGCCGCCCCTGGAGGCGGCCTGCCTCGGGGTCTATGCTCATGGCTTGGCGGGGGATATTCTGGCTGAAGGGATGGGTCCCCGCGGCGCCCTGGCCGGTGAGGTGGCTGATACCCTGCCGAAAGCCCTGGGCAAAATCCAGCAAGAGGCGGCGCAATAGAGCAGTGCCGCTCAACCCTATATGGAGGCCGCTCAAAGACTGCCACGGTGCATGGGGTCCTACTGGTCCCGCCATTTTGGGGTAATTGAGCGGTTTCCTATTACAGGAGGGAACTCAAATGGATATCCAGCGCCCCGTGTGGGCTGAAGTAGACTTAAAAGCAGTAGCCCACAACTTGGGTGAAGTGAGGAAGAAGACCAAGGCCAGGATTATGGGGATTGTTAAGGCCAACGCTTACGGCCATGGAGCATATCCGGTGGCCAAGACCCTGCTGCAGGCAGGCGCAAACCGCTTGGGGGTGGCCATATTGGCCGAGGCTCTGGAACTAAGGGCCAAAGGGGTAACTTCCCCTATCCTCATTCTGGGCTATACCCCGGAGGAGATGGCCCGGCAGGTAGTTGAGCATGACATCACCCAGACTGTTTATAGCTTGAATCAGGCCGATGCCATAGCCAACGCAGCCAGGCATTTGGGCAAGGTGGTGAAGATTCACATCAAGATAGACACGGGTATGGGCCGGATAGGTTTTCCCTGGGACGGGCCGGAGGCGATTTACCCTGTGTTTAAGATGGAAGGACTCCTGGTGGAGGGGGCTTTCACTCACCTGGCGGTGGCGGATATCAAAGACAAAAGCTTTACACTGGAGCAGCTGGACAAGTTCCGGTTTTGCATGGACAGTCTGGAAGCTGCCGGTCATCCTGTTCCCATCAAGCACGCGGCCAATAGCGCTGCCGTAATCGACGTGCCCGAGGCCCACCTGGATATGGTGCGGCCGGGAATCATGCTCTACGGCCTGGCGCCTTCCCGGGAAGTTGATCTCAAAAGCGTAGACCTTAGGCCCGCCATGACACTGAAGGCTAAAGTGGCCTTAGTTAAGAAGCTGCCGGCAGGGGCCAGTGTCAGCTATGGACGGACCTTTAGGGCTTCCTCCGAGGTTAGGGTGGCAACCCTGCCCCTTGGGTACGCCGACGGCTACTCGCGGATTCTGTCCAACCGCGCACAGGTACTAATCAGGGGCAGGCGGGCCCCTGTCATTGGCCGTATTTGTATGGACCAATGCATGGTGGATGTGAGCGGTATACCTGAGACCTCAGTGGGAGATGAAGCTGTCCTGTTCGGCAGTGACGGCCAGCACAGGCTGCCAGTTGATGAACTGGCCGACATTCTGGGGACGATCAATTATGAGCTGGTCTGCATGGTTAGCGCCCGGGTGCCAAGAATCTATAACCGTAATGATTGAGGCTGCCATAGGCTTATCATGGGATAGGTGAAATGTAAAGAATGCCCGAAACAAGGATTTGGGGTATCTGTCTTTACTGACCAAGTTTGCAGGGAAATCGGTGAGTGACTCTCAGGGCAAAATATAATAGAATACTCTAGTAGACCAGAACAAAGGCTGCAACAACAGATATTTGAGGTGAAACGGGTGCCTGAAATACGCTGCCAGGGGGTATCCCTGACGAAATTGCAGGGCGGCTTGAGCACGGAGATACTGAGGGCGGTGGGCCTCACCGCCCGGCAGGGTGAAATATATACGGTTATCGGACCCTCAGGTTCCGGTAAGAGCACTTTGCTAAGGCTGATTAACAGGCTCCTGGAGCCCAGTTCCGGTACAATCTTCTTTGCCGGCAGCGATATCAGACGCATGCCTGTAACGGAAGTAAGGCGCAAAATAGGCTTGGTGTTTCAACAGCCGATGCTTTTCCCTGGGAGCGTGGAGGAAAACCTATGTTACGGCCCCAGACTCCGCGGGGACAACTCCCGCGAGGCTGCAAAGTATTTAGATATGGTAGGTCTGGAACGGGAACTGCTGCAAAGGGACGCCGCAGCATTGTCAGGCGGGCAGCAGCAGCGGGTCGCTCTGGCCAGGGCCCTGGCGAATAAGCCTGAGGCGCTCCTCCTGGACGAACCGACCTCGGCCCTGGATCCCAGGGCCACAGAACAGCTGGAGGACCTGATCTTAGGCCTGGTACAATCTTTGAGATTAACTGTTGTTTGGGTTACCCACAATATGGAACAGGCAAAGAGGGTGGGGGACAGAACTATGCTTTTGGTTAACGGTCAGGTGGTGGAGGAAAGACCCACAGCCGATTTCTTCTCGTGGCCTGAGCAGGAGCTGACAATCAGATTTCTGGCGGGTAAACTTGAGTCGGGGGTACAAGGCAATGAGCTTTAGTGCGCTTTTGTTATCTCTGACCCTGGTCATTATTTCTGTTCTCATCTCGGCCCGCCAAAAGCTGCAGCTGGAGAAAGACATTCTAATCGGTACGGTCAGGGCAGTGATTCAACTCCTGGCTGTGGGTTTTGTGCTAAACTATGTGTTTCACATCAGCGACTGGCGGCTAACCCTAATCATGCTGACTGTGATGATCCTGGCGGCGGGCCAGAACGCAGCCAAGCGGGGGAAAGGAATGCCCGGGGCTTTTGGGATCGTAACCGCAGCAATCGGCGGCGGGACTTTCGTCACAATTATCATCATGGTGGGACTCGGCATCATCACCTTTGATCCTACTAAAGTCATCCCCATTGGCGGGATGGTTATTGGCAATTCCATGATTGGCGCTGGCCTGGTGCTCAACCGGCTCATGGCCGAAATTAAGCAAAAGAGGCTGGAGATAGAAGCAGCCTTGGCTTTGGGTGCTACTTCCCGGCAGGCTGTGGAGGGAATTCTGCGCTCATCCATTAAGGCTGGACTCATACCCACCATAGATTCCCTGAAGACCTTGGGCATAGTCCAGCTGCCCGGGATGATGACCGGCCTTATCCTGGCCGGGACGAGCCCGCTGCAGGCGGTGCGGTATCAGATGCTGGTCGCCTTTATGCTTTCGTCTACTGTTTCCATTTCCTGTGTGATAGTCGGACTTCTGGCGTACCGCCGGTTCTTTTCTCAACACTATCAGCTGTTGGAGTTAAAATATTAAGGGAATTGATAGAGAAGGCTAAGGGAAATCTAGTGAACAAGCAGAGTCAAGATGAGGTGATATGATTGTACGATGTGTTAATAATCGGCGCCGGTCCCGGCGGGCTTTCGGCCGCGCTGCAGCTGGCCCGTTCCAACCGTTCAGTACTGGTATTTGA
>JAJYNB010000361.1 GCA_021786555.1 Bacillota bacterium
AGCTAAATCAGAGTAAACAAGAAGGAGTCACGTTTCGCGGTGGCTCCTTCTTGTTGTATAAATTCACGTTTGTAAAGTAATTACTATTCTGGAAGAGTTTTTATGGGTTAGAAAGCAGCCGGTTGGTTATCATAATGACTAAGGGTATGTAATAGCCGAGCCAAGATCTGTATATGCTCTCAAAGGGGTATATACAGGTCGGCCAAAGATTGCATGCAGGTTTGGTAAGAGCTTGTATGCAGTCGGAGGGAAGATTCTGCAGGGTCGGGAAAAGCTCTGTTATAGTCGATAATATTGATTATAACAGGGTTCCAACTAATCTTGCAGGGTCGAGCGAAGATCATACAGGGTGTTGAATGAATTAATTTTCGAGTGGTCATATGCAGCCGTGAGGTTGTATATGGCTGCGTAGATATCCTGTATGGTCGAACGAACCATCATTATAGGTGATGAACTGTTAGATTGTGGTCGAAAGATCACAGTTTGGTAATAAGTCATCTATGCTGGTGCAAGGTAGGCTGTTACATGCTCTTCTTATTTTTTGGGTATTCCTCGGGTGTAAGGAGTCAGTAGACAGGAGTCAGGAGTCAGAATGAGGGCACGGTTTGTGTGTCACTAGGACGTCGGGGACGGTTCCGGCGCCCTAGCGAAACAAGTCGTTTCAACATGATTTTTGGAGAAGCAAGCAACAAGAAGGGGGGCTAGGTAAACTTGAGCCAGCCCCCTTTGTTTTAACGGCCTGTAAAAGTGGGCTCCCGTTTTTCCAGCAGGGACTGGATTGCTTCCTGTTTATCGGAAGTGCTCATGCAGAAGGTGGAAGAAACCTCTTCAAATAAAAGGCCGGTGCTTAGATTAGCCTCCACCGCCAGGTTGATGGCTTTTTTGGCCAGCCGGACGGCAATGGGCGGCTTGGCGGCGATGCGGCGGGCCATGTCTAAAGCTTCGCCCATTAATTTTTCCGGGGGAACAAGCAGGTCTACCAGCCCGATGCGCAGGGCTTCCTGGGCGTCAATAGTATCTGTAGTTAGAATCAGGCGCTTCGCCTGGCTTGGCCCCACCACCCGGGTGAGGCGCTGGGTTCCCCCCATGTCGGGGCTCAGTCCAAGCCTCACTTCGTTGATGGAAAAGGTGGCACGGTTTGAGGAAATGCGGATATCACCAGTCAGGGCCAGCTCCAGCCCGCTGCCCACGGTGAGGCCGTTAATCGCCATAATTACAGGCTTACTCAGATGTTCCCAGCGGGTGTTGATGTTCTGGTACCGCGAGAGTTCCTGGGAAATCCAGTGGGGGGTAAGGTTGGCAAGCAGGCTCAAATCTGCCCCGGCGCAGAAGAATTTCTCCCCTGCACCGGTGAAAACCACTGCCCGGATATCTTCGTCCCGGTGCAGTTCCTCCTGGATTTGTTCCATTTCCAGATACGTTTCCTGGGTCCAGGAATTGCCTTTCGCCGGCCGGTTTAAGGTGACTATGGCTATGTGCTCCTGTTTTTCCAGCACAAAGTCGCTATAGGTCATTACTATACCTCCTCGTAGAGCTTCCGCCCCTAACACTTAATGTCTTTCTCCCCGGGCGGGACAATAACCCAGGTGCATGGGTGTCATCACCAAGCGGTTGGACAACTTCAAGACTGCCTATCCGGGCGGGGGAAAACAGTTCAGGCAAAAAATAACACCTCCCAGGAATGAATGTTCATTCATTTTTAACTCATATAATAGCATAGTTGATGCTAAGTTAGATAGGGGGCAAAAAGGTGGTGAGATATATAATTGAAAAATTGTGACAAGCAGCTTTATTTTAAAGAGCAAGTATGCTAATATATGAATGAACGGTCATTCATATATTGGGGGAACCGGAAAAAGATTGAGGTCGATTAGTAGACGCAAGGAGTTATGTCCCATGACGACCAACCGCGAAGTTAAGTTTGACCAGATTCTGGACGCGGCAATAGAGGCCATAGCAGAATCAGGCTACCACCAGTGCACGGTGTCAAGGATTGCTGCTCTGGCCGGTGTGGCCACCGGAACTATTTACCTCTACTTCAAGAACAAAGAGGAAATCCTGGTCCGCCTCTTCCAGGTGCGAATGGGCGAATTTATCGAGCGTATCCGCAGTCAGCTCGTGCAGTGCAACAATACCAGGGAGCGCCTAAGAACAATTGTGAATATGCATTTATCCTACATGGAGCAAAACCGTTCCCTGGCCATTGTAACCGAGATTGAGCTCAGGCAGTCCGACCCGCGGGTGCGTCAAGCTGTTACAGAGCCGCTGATGCAGTACTTCAGCTTGATTGAAGAGGTTATCCGGCAGGGGATCGAACAGCAGGAAGTAGTTGCGCCTTACGTAAGGGTGGCCAGGCAGATGATTTTCGGCGCTTTGGAGCAGGCAACCACTGATTGGGTGTGGTCGGGCGGCCAAAAGCCCCTGCTGGGCGAAGCCGACGAGATGCTGCAGCTGTTTGCCGGGGCGCTGCGGCTCAAAGATTAGCTTAAGGAGTCAGGAGTCAGGAGACAGGAGTCAGGAGACAGGAGTCAGGAGACAGGAGTCAGGAGTCAGAAGTTGATGAGAAAATTCAGCTCCAATTATTCTGAGTCAGATGGGGACGGTTCCTGATTGACTCAAAAGTGAGCCATCCATTGGAGACCGTCCCTAAGTGAGAGTAAGTAGTCAGAAGTCAGAATGAGAAACGGTTAGTCAGCTCCAGTTATTCTGAATTCTGACTCCTGACTCCTGAATTCCTGACCCAAAAGAAGGAGGTACCAGAGAAGATGCAGATTCGTAAGGCGGCGGTTTTGGGCTCGGGTGTGATGGGGAGCGCCATTGCCGCACATCTGGCCAACGCCGGGATACCCAGCCTCTTGCTGGACATCGTACCGGGTGCCCTCAACGCAGAAGAGGAACGGGCCGGGTTGAGTTTATCCGACAGGCAGGTGCGCAGCCGCATCGCCGCCGGCAACAAATCAAAAATGTTGAAAGCCAATCCTGCGCCCCTGTTCGTGCCGGAATTTGCCGACCGGATTGAGGTGGGCAACCTGAGCGACGATTTGGTAAGGTTGGCAGAAGCGGACTGGGTAATTGAGGTAGTGGTGGAACGGCTGGATATCAAGCAGGAGCTCTTCCGTCAGGTCTCAGCCCATGTCCGGCCCGGCACTATAGTCAGTTCCAACACCTCGGGCATTTCCCTCAAAGATATGGTACAAGGGCTGCCTGAGGAGTTTACCCGTTATTTCTTTGGCACCCACTTTTTTAATCCTCCCCGCTATATGAGACTGCTGGAGGTTATCCCCGGGCCAAATACGGACCCGGCAGTGCTGGATTTTATGCAGGAGTTTGGGGAACGGGTCCTGGGCAAAGGGGTAGTCATTGCCAAGGATACGCCCAACTTTATCGCCAACCGCATCGGCGTTTACGGCCTGGCTGTGACTTTGCAGGAGATGGAGCGCACGGGGCTCAGGGTGGACGAAATCGACGCCCTTACCGGTCCGGTGATGGGAAGGCCTAAGAGCGCCTCTTTCCGCACCGTGGACATGGTGGGCCTGGATACCTTCGTCCATGTGGCCAATAATGTGGCCGAGGGAGTTCCGGCGGAAAAGAGTTATTTCGAGATGCCTGATTTTATCCAGACAATGCTTAAGCAAGGTATGTTAGGAGACAAGACCAGGCAGGGCTTTTACCGCAAGAGCAAAGGTCCACAGGGCACGGTTCTTGAAGTTTTGGACCCCAAAACCATGACCTATGGGCCAACCCAGCCGGTGAAATTTCCTTCTTTGGAGAAGGCCAAAACAGCCGGGGGGTTGGCTGAAAAAATCCGCACCTTGCTAAGCGGCAAGGACCCGGGCGCAGAGTTTGCCTGGAACGTGATCAAGGCTGTTCTGCTCTATACGGCCAAAGTGGCCCCCGAGGTGGCCGGAGATATAGTTGCGGTAGATGACGCCATGCGCTGGGGGTTTAATTGGGAGATGGGTCCCTTCGAACTTTGGGATGCCCTGGGGGTAAAAGGGACGGCTGAGCGGATTGTCCAGGAAGGCGGCGAGCTCCCGCCCCTGGTATCTGAACTGTTGGCAGGGGGCCGGGAGAAGTTTTACCGGAAAGCCGAGGATGGCTCTGTCTCCTACTTCTCCGGGGCAGGGTACGTGCAGAAAGCGGGGAATCCTTACAGCTTTTCCCTGAAACAGGCTAAAAAAGAAGGCAGAGAAATTTTCGGCAACGCCGGTGCCAGTCTGGTTGACATGGGGGACGGTGTTGCCTGCCTGGAATTTCATTCACCTAATAATTCCATCGGCGGGGATATCATGGAGATGGTGCACAGGTCCCTGGCGGAAGTGGAAAAGAACTACCTGGGACTGGTCATAGGCAACCAGGGCAAGAACTTCTGCGTGGGGGCCAACCTGATGCTCATCCTGATGGAGGCGGAGGACGAGAACTGGGATGAGCTGGACCTGATGGTCCGGGAGTTCCAGCGGGGGACCATGGCCCTGAAATACGCCAAGAAACCGGTGGTAGCTGCTCCTTTTGGCATGACCCTGGGAGGAGGCACAGAGGTATGTCTCCACTCCCATGCTATCCAGGCCTCGGCCGAGACCTATATGGGCCTGGTGGAGCTGGGAGTCGGCCTGATCCCCGGTGGAGGCGGCACCAAGGAAATGGCTGTACGGGCTATGGAAGGAATCCTGCCCGGGGTTCAGGCGGCGCCGGATTATTTCTTCGCCAAACGGTTTGAAACCGCAGCTATGGCCAAAGTGTCCACCAGCGCGGAAATGGCCCGCCAGCTCGGTTTCCTGCGGGACCACGACCGTTACAGCATGAACAGCGACCACCTGCTCCTGGACGCCAAGGCCCGGGTCATCGACCTGAGCCGCAATTTCCGCCCCAATCTGCCGGCAAAAGTGCGGGTGGGGGGACCTGGAGTCCGGGCGACTTTGGAACTGGGCCTGTACGGTATGCTGGAGGGCCGTTACATTTCCGAATATGATTTTCACCTGGCCAAAAAACTGGCTTATGCTATGACCGGAGGGAACCGGGCAGCGGGAACACCGGTTGATGAACAGTATCTCTTGGATCTTGAACGGGAAGTCTTTTTGAGCCTGGCGGGAGAACCCAAGACCCTGGAGCGGATCCGCTACATGCTCAATAAAGGCAAACCTTTACGGAATTAGGGGGAGATGAAGATGCAAGACGCCTATATCGTTGCCGCCAAGCGCACAGCAGTCGGCAAGGCAGTCCGGGGCTCCCTGGCCCAGGTGCGTCCCGATGACCTGGGGGCCTACGTGATCCAGGCTGTCCTGAAGGACGTGGCCGGCCTTAACCCCGCTGATGTTGATGACTGCATTATCGGTTGTTCCTTCCCGGAAGGAGAGCAGGGGATGAACCTGGGCCGGGTCATGGCCCTGCGCGCCGGACTGCCGGTGGAAGTGCCGGGCATGACGGTGAATCGTTTCTGCTCCTCAGGTTTGCAGGCTATTTCCCTGGCAGCGGACCGGATTCGCCTGGGTGAAGCCCAGGTGATGCTGGCCGGAGGGGCGGAGAGCATGTCCTCTGTGCCTCTGGGCGGCAACAAGCCTGCGCCCAGCCCGTATATGATGGAACATTCTCCCCAGGTGTACATGAACATGGGCCTTACAGCGGAAAAGGTGGCGCAAAAATACGGCGTGAGCCGGGAGGAGCAGGACGAGTTTGCGGCAGCCAGCCACAAAAAAGCCTTTGAGGCTCAGAGCAGCGGGCGGTTCAGCGAGGAAATCGTGCCGGTTCCCCTGCCAACCTGGGGCAAGGGAGAAAAACTGTTCAGCCAGGATGAGGGCATAAGAGCGGAAACCACGCGGGAAACCCTGGCCAAATTAAAACCGGCCTTTTTGAACGGGGGTACGGTCACGGCCGGCAACTCGTCCCAGACCAGTGACGGGGCAGCAATTGCCCTGCTGATGTCGGAAGAAAAAGTGAAAGAGCTGGGGGTAAAACCCGTTGCCGTGTGGCGGGGCTTTGCCGTGGCGGGGGTTGAGCCGGAACTGATGGGCATCGGCCCAATTAAGGCCATACCCAAGGTATTGAAGCAAGCCGGCCTAAGCCTGGACCAGATTGATTTGTTTGAACTCAATGAGGCCTTTGCTGCCCAGTCCCTGGCCGTGATCAAGACTTTGGGGATAGACCCGGCCAGAGTGAATCCCAACGGCGGGGCAATCGCCCTGGGCCATCCCCTGGGCTGCACAGGCGCTAAGCTTACCGCCACTCTGCTGCATGAAATGGGGCGGCGCAAGCTGAAATACGGCATGGTCACCATGTGTATCGGTGGCGGCATGGGCGCGGCCGGAGTATATGAACTAATCTAGGCTTTTAAAGTTTGCGGGGGCCGGGTCCCCTGCCGCTTTCCCGCCAGGCGGGAAGAGGAGGTCCCGCCTGGCGAGGCAAGTGATTAAGACTTGAGCCCCTGCGTTAAGTTTGACTCAAACGACAAGTGTCAAGGGGACAGTCCCCTTGACAGCACGACACCGATTGCTAGGACGGAAAGTGTCAGGGGGACAGTCCCCTTGACACCCTCTCAAAAGAACCGTCCCCGTTGTCCTATGGAAAAGTCCAAAACTTTGACAGGATTTGCTAGGACGGAAGAACCGTCCCCGTGTCCTATTTATTTAAAGGAGGAAGAGAAATGGATCTGGCGTTGCGCGGCGGTGGATTTTTGCTGGCGGAGGTTAGGCCGGAACAGGTTTTTGTGCCCGAGGAATTGAATGAGGATCATCTGCAGTTGAAGCGCATGACCAAGAACTTTGTGGAGAAGGAAGTTGCACCAAAGGTTGAGGAACTGGAACACCAGGTTGACGGGCTGATGCGCAAATTTTTGGCGCAGAGCGGGGAGCTGGGACTTTTGGGGTTGGAAGTGCCTGAGGAGTTTGGCGGCCTGTCCCTTGACAAGTACTCTACTGTGGTGGTGGGAGAGGAGATTCCCCGCGGCGGGTCCATGGCGGTGGCCTTTGCGGCCCATACCGGCATCGGCACCCTGCCCATCGTTTATTTCGGCACA
>JAJYNB010000127.1 GCA_021786555.1 Bacillota bacterium
TCTTTATTACCAAGCCAGTCGCCGTATGTCTATCCTTCCTACCCTTTCTATCTCCAGAATTCAAAACGAGTCCTTAGCCAAACCAGCTAAGGACTCGTTTTCCCTCGTGTACAGCTTATTCAGTTAAAAGCATGACCTCATGCCTTGCCGGTATTTTGGCTTGGTACCGCTCCATACCAGGGGGAACGCGGGCAGGCCGACCCGGCCTTAGCCCTTGCCCCGCACCGGTTATCCAAACTGCCTACCTTTTTGCCAGCTGCATCCGGTCAGGTTTGGGCAGCTTCTTGATTATGAGTGCCCCCAAAGCGGAGCAGAAGGCCAAAACACCCGACGCCATGAACACCACGGTCCAGCCGTAGGCTGACGCCAGGTAAGACGCCACAACACCGCCCAAAAGACCTCCGAACCCTTTGGCCGTATACAAAAGTCCATAGTTACTGGCCGCATAGGTGGTGCCGAAGCGGTCCGCGTTAAGGGAGGGGAACAAGGAAAAGAGTTCGCCCCAGGTGAGCATAATCATGAACATCATGATCACATAGCCCCAACCGTAACGCCCAATGAACGGGAAGGCGGCGACAAAGATGGCATTCAAAGTAAAGGCTGCGAACATGGTGTTTTCCCGCCCCACTTTGTCGGAAATCCAACCCCAGCCAATCCGGCCCAGGCCGTTGGAAATACGGTCGGCGGTCACTCCCATAATCACAAAGGCTGATAGCACGCCCACGTCCTTAGCGAAAGGCTTGGCATTGGCCGTAAGCAGCAAACCGCCAATGGTCATAAACAGGAACATCAGGTAAATCAGGTAGAATTGAGGGGTGCGAAGTACCTCCCACGGCTTAAAGCCCCGTGTCGCCTCATCCACCGGTGCGGCGGCTTTGGCCGCGTGCACCTTTTGTCCGGGCGGGTAGCGCAGGATTTGAGCTACGATTAGAATCATAATGCCCTGAAATATGCCGGTGTAGATGAAAGCGGACTGGTAGCCGGAAGTGCTGAGAATGCTGCCGATAATCGGGATAAAGGGCGCTGAGCCTGCGCCAAAGCCTGCGGCGATGATGCCTGCAGCCAACCCCCTCCTGTCCCCAAACCAGCGTATTGCCACCGCGATGCTGCCGCCGTAGATAAAGCCCGCCCCAAGGCCTGCCAGACCATAGAAGAAATAAAGGGCACCCAGGGATTTTGCGAACCCCATAGCGGTCCAACCCACTCCAACCATTACTCCTGCCACCATGAAGAACAGCCGGGGCCCGAAACGGTCCAATAGGTAACCTTCTACCGGCTGGGCGAAGGTCTCAAACCAGATAAACAGTGAGAAACCAAGCTGCACTGCCGCCAACGATGCGCCAAAAGCTTTCTGCACACTGGGTACAAACAGAGTCCAGGCGTACTGCAGGTTGGCGATCATTACCATGCCAACCACTGCAGCTATCAACTGCACCCACCGGTTGCCGATAAATGGTCCGTAAACCTCTTTGGCATTAAAGCTTTGTTGGCTCATAGTTCGACCCTCCTTTGATTTTTGATCCCTGTTTCCGCCTTTACCCGACTCAATTCACCGGCCCCACCTCCCTTGGCAGTGTCGTTCATGACCGGGCACAATCAATCCATCCTTTCGACAGGAACTGATTTTTGCCCGGAAACCAGGCAACCCCGGACCAGAGAGAACTGGCCCGGGGATACTTATATCAAACCATATCGACAAATTAACTCGACAGTAGTGTAATCTCGATACCTACTTCCTGCATCCTCCTTTGGGCGAAGTTTTGCAGTTTTTCGATATGTTCCGGCCGCAGGTGCTTGAAGCGTCCCTGCAGCTTCAGGTATTCCTCTACAGGTTTCAGTTCTTTCGGCCGGTAGGTGACCTTGAACCGACGGTCTTCAGTCATTTCATAGAGCTGGAACATGCCTGTATCTACTGCCAATTTAGCTATTGAGACGGTTTTTTCTGAAGGGAAACTCCAGCCTTTCGGACAGGGGGCGTGGATGTAAAGGAAGGACGGACCCTGGGCATTTAAGCCCCGCCGCACTTTATTCATCAAATCTACCGGGAAAGCAATGGAGGCAGTGGCCAGGTACTTCAGTTCCGGATGACCATGGGACATGATCTTGGGCAGATCCTTGGGGAAAAGTTTCTTCCCTTCCGGCGACACCGGACCGGCGGGAGTGAAGGTGGTCCAGGCGCCGTAGGGGGTGGTAGGGCTGGTCTGAATACCTGTATTGGCGTAAGACTCGTTGTCATAGCAGATGAAAAGAAGGTTGTGGCCGCGGTAAAAAGCTCCGGACAGAGCCTGGATGCCTATGTCTGAAGAGCCTCCGTCACCGGCCATGACAATTACGTTGGGAAACTCGGCATCGGTTTTGTGCTTGCGGATTAATGCTTTATAAGCCGCCTCAATCCCGGACCCAACGGCCCCGCCATTGGTAATCTGGGCATGAATCCAGGGTACAGCCCAGGGACCGCAGCCATAACTGGTATTGGCCACATACATGCAGCCCGTAGGCCCGATAAAGATTGTGTTAGCACCTGCAGCCTTGGCTACAAGCCTGTATTGCAGTGCCGGCCCGCACCCGGCGCAGGTGCGGTGGCCCGGAACATAATATTCCTCCCGCGGGGCTTTGCGCAAAGTCTTGATATCTTCTAACACGGGATTCCCTCCTTTCGGGTTTACAGTTCAAAGGGCAGCCAGTAACCATCCCTGTCTGTTTTGCCGTTTTTGGCAATCTCCTTCAACTTGGCGAACATGCGGTAGAATTCGTCATGGGTTATCATCTCTCCGCCCAGGCCTCCCACAAAGCCTACGGTCTTGACCTTATCGCCCAGGTTATACAAAGCGGTTCGGGCTTCGGTCAGCATCACACCCGAACTGCCGGCGATACCAAAGTTGGCGGAGTTATCCACCACTCCCACAGCTTTGAACTTGGAGAGGGCCAGGCGTACTTCCTGGGTGGGATAGGGCCTGAAGACCCGGAGGCGAACCACTCCGACTTTTTCTCCCAGGTTGCGCAGCCGCCGGGCCACAGTCTTGGCTGTCTCGGCATGAGCGCCCTGAATAAATATGGCTGCTTCCGCGTCATCGGTCATGTATTCTTCCACAAAGGGGTCATAGCTGCGGCCGAAGATCCCGGCAAACTCGGCGTGAGCCTGTTTGATTACCTGCCTGGCGCCTTCCACCGCCTGGTAGCGCTGGTACTGCAGGGGCGGTCCCATGGCGGGCTCGATTTGAGCGCCGATGATTTGGGGACGACGCACGTCCAGGACGTGGTGGTTCTTGTAAGGAGGCAGAAATTCCTTGACCTGGGCCGCATCAGGAATCTCCACTTCACCCAGAATGTGGGACACAAAATACCCATCCTGGCAGGAATATTGGGGCAAAAGCACCCGGGGATCTTCCCCGATGCGGTACCACATCAGAGTCATGTCCAGTGCTTCCTGAGGTGTGGAGGACCAGCCCTGCAGCCAGCCCTGGTCCCGGGTACAGAGGGCGTCTGTGTGTTCCGAGCCAAAGTCTCCCGGCGGGTCCAGGGTACGGTCGGCGATAGCCATCTGCAGGGGCAGACGCTCACCCGAGATAGGTGAATATACTTCCATGGCATAGGTTACCCCAACGCCCGAGCTGCCTGTGAAGGCGCGGGCGCCGCAGGCCGAAGCGCCGTAGACAACGCTCAGCTGGGCGTGCTCGCCTTCGCCGTGGATGAATTCGGCGTCAAGTTCGCCATCCGCCACCATGCGGGCCAGTTCTGACATAATCCCGGTGTAAGGCCGGATGGGATAAGAGCAAATCACATCCACGTCAGCCAACTTCACCCCGTTGGCCACAGCTACACAACCGGAAATGCGTTTTTTAACTCCCATTTTAACTTTCACCTCCCAGGCAATCAGTCAGCATAATCCAGTTCAGGCACGTTGGTAATTGCGTTGGATGGGCAAACTTCAGCGCAGATGCCGCAGCCCTTGCAGTATTTCAGGTTAAAGGCCAGCCCGGTTGTGCTCTGGTCAATGCAGGCGTCAGGGCAGCTGATCCAGCAGATCAGACAGTCAGTGCACTTATCCTTGTCCAAAACCGGCCTCTTGGTGCGCCAATTTCCGGTAACCATTCCCTCGTTTTCACGTTTGGGGGAAGGCACTGTTCCGGCAAAGGGAACTTCTTTAAAACTCAATCTCCTGCACCTCCTCAGTCTTAGCGGCCGGGCTCAACCGGCCAGACCCAGGCTCTTGGCATCCGCTACCCGGGCTTGGTCATAACCCGCCCTGGCGGCTGCTTTGTCCTTAACAATCTGCAGCAGGCTTTCCAGGCTGACAATACCTGTTGCCTTGACCACAGCGCCGGCCAGAGGACCGCTGAAACCGCCGCCAATGCCTGAAGCATCCGTGGCTCCTTCCGCTCCCGACAGGGTAATCACACCCTGTTTGATGCCCGAAGCATCCACTGTTACCACCGCCTTTAGCTTGTTTGTGTCCCCTATCAGAAACTTGGAGATTTCCTGGGGCGAGCGTTTGGTGTTCACCACGAGGACTGCACCCGGCCTGATCCCGCCCAAGATGGGCACGCCCTTGACCAATGTTTCTTCTGTCAGGGCCACAATATCCGGCGTCTCGTTTTCATACACATACTTGGACTCGATGGGCTGGTCGCTGATTTTGCCGTAAGCCCGCACCGGCACAAAAATTCGGTCAGGCAAATCCACATAGTTCTCCCAGGCCTGGACGAATTTTCCTTCCAGAGCCGCGGCCTCAGTCACAGCCACCACTACATCGCGGGCCTCCTTATTTTCGTAAACTCCTCTAGCCCATACGGTGATCTGCTTCAAGCCGGGTTCTTCGAACAATTTGCTGCTGGTCACCTCTGGCAGCCTCCTCTCCTTACTTTTGAGTCAATTGAGTCACTTGGGGACGGTTCCGTTGGCCTATCAGGGTGCTCTATGAACCTTTCCTCTGTCACAGAGCCATCCCCCCGCTCACTTCTGGTATGCGGTATACTACAAATCGCTGTTTTTCACTGGACTCACACGCTCTAAAGCTCCTAACCGTCTTGCGCCGGTGACACCTAAGCCCTGTTGGGTCAAAGAAGCCTGCGGCCACTAGTGAACTCGTTTAGCTTCCGCTAAACATCGGGTCTTCGGTGGGGGAATCTACCCCCACCGAAGTAGACTACGGCGTAACCACTCCCACTTATAGAAGTGGGAGTCTTAGACTAGGATAAAACTGTGCGGCTTCGCTGCCGGCATACCTGTTTTAATCGACCTCCATTTAACGCGCTTCTTCGCGCTCTCCTGATTAATCAGGTTCTTTCCTAAAATCATACCGCCGGACATATGGTATACCGCATACCGGATAAATGCTTACAACATATTTATGTCCCAGGCTCCGGGCTTATGCGTCTGTTACTGAAAAACCATTGCGTTCAAGCAGGCCTGGCGGGACTGCTCCACATGATGCTTGGCGGCGCCGCAAATGCTATGTACCGCTTTTTCCTCCAGTCACTCGCCGCGCCACCGGAACAAAAAGCGGCCGGTACCGTGGCATTGCCACGTCCCAGCCGTTTTAGTCTTCAGGGGCATTTATACTCATTTACTCTTCATTCCATCAAGCAAGTGCCTGACGGCAATCAGCGGGTGATGATAAATCATTTTGGGCCCGGCGTATCTCATCACCCCGATGATTTTTTGCCGCAGCTCCGGTTTGTAGCAATGTACCTTACATTTGCCGCAGGCAGGCTTGCTCTCACCGAATTTGCAGTGGTCCAGGCGTTTGAAGGCATAAGCCAAAAGTTCCTGGCACTCCGGGCACAATTCTCCCCCGCTGCCGTGCCTCTCCCGGCAATACAGCCTGACCATCTCCCCAACTGTCTTCTTTTCACGCCTTATCCTCTTTTGTTCCGGCATCCGACACCACCACTTTTCCAAGTGTTTGCTGCCCCTAGCGGGTAGTATTGCTCAAATCAGTATGTTCCTTCCAGTGTCTCGCTGGACAGCGGCTTGAAATATACCAGTTACAGCTTGGTCTGACTCTTGACCACAGCCCTGGGATCTACCTCGATGCTGTCCGTATACTCCACCAGTTCGATAGTGCATTCAGGCCCGATTTTCACCCTGTTCCCCCTCACTACTTTGGCACTGGTGTATTCCACGCTTACATTGGTCCCTTCAATCTGCTCCACTGTAAGCCTATCAAGTTCCCGGCCGCTGCCGAGGAAGGGGTTAATCAGCTTGGCCAGGATGGAAGCACTGATATACTTGCCGCTGGTAACGCGGATTTCTTCGCCGCCGATTTCCCTGGCCTGACAGTAGCCGTGGATTACGATTTCCAGGCGGTTCGCATTGAGCAGCCCGTTCACAGAAAAAGAGCCCTGGGAGTTAAAGTCCTCCGCTTCCACATCAGCCCCGACACTTAACAGGCCGCGAGAGCTGACCTTTTCTGCCTTGAGGCTTTTCTCAAAGCGGCAGCGCCCGTTGCAGTAGAGCTCTCTGACTTTGGCCTCCCCGCCGATTTTAATGTTGCCTGAACTCTCCAAATAGCCGATATCTGCGGCGCCTTCGATAGAGCCGGTGCCGCTGGAAGTGATGTCACCGCCTATCACGCCTCCGGTGATTGTACCCATCCCGGAGATCTCCATCCGCTTAGATAAAACAACATTGCCCTCGATAGTACCCTTGCCCGAAATTACAATCCGCTCGGCTTCCAGGTCACCGCTAACTTTACCCAATCCAGAAATGTCCACATCGCTGAACCTGCCGCCGGCGGTCTTGCCCATGCCGGAAATAGTGAGATCAGGTAACCTATCCATCGTAAAACCTCCCTCTTTTATTTGCCTGTTAACTCAGGTACCCGTCGCCCCGGAAACAAGGCTTCCGAAGACTTGAGCTGTTAGCAACACCGGTACCCTGCCTTTTATACCTCTGGTTCAAACACTCTGGCCAGTTTCAGTTTCAGGTCTTTTGCCAATTCATCCAAGTCAAAGCTCCCCTGCTGCGTGGTGTGGTGGTCCAAGCATAAAGGGGACCCCTGCCCAA
>JAJYNB010000326.1 GCA_021786555.1 Bacillota bacterium
GAGCTTGTTGATGTCTGTGTTGGATTATTTCGGGTAGATAAAGCTGAGGAAACATTGATTGAGACAAAAATGACGAACGGCGAAGGGTTCTACCTGTTTACTGATGTTTCACCCGGAAAGTATGTCGTCAAAGCCAAAATACAAGGCAAATGGGAATTCACCAGAGTTGTTGACGTGCCGTAAAGATGCTTCTTGTTCAGTTGGCATCAAAAGCCCATAGTGAGCTTTTCAGGAAGGGGAGGATAAGATTGACCTTTAAGCATGAAAGTTATCTATTGAACAGGTCGTCCCAGTTCAGCCTGGGAACAGGAGCAGAGAACCGTACAGACCTGACCCTTGCGCCCAATCCCGCTGTGCATTACAGCGCCATCGCAGGTAATGTGCTGTCCGGAGCAACCCCGCTGGTAAATGCCTTAGTTAAGGTTCTGACTCCTGGCGGCAATCCCCTCGATCACCAATATACCAACACCCAAGGTGGTTTCATTACAAGCCAGTTTCCGGCAGGGGTCTACCAGATTTTAGTCTCTGCGCCAGGCTTTCTGACCAGCGCGCCGGTCACCGTCAATTTACCGGCCGACTC
Organism: Bacillota bacterium; assembly: GCA_021786555.1. Lineage (GTDB taxonomy): Bacteria > Bacillota > Desulfitobacteriia > Desulfitobacteriales > JAJXUE01 > JAJZPO01. The sequence continues at coordinate 581 of JAJYNB010000326.1, forward strand.
AGCCGCCTTTGTTGACTTTAACCTGAGCGCTGATCCGCGGGCGGCCAAGAACTCACTCTTCGGACTGGTGCTGGACCAAGTAACAGGAAACCGCATTGCTCTTGCTACAGTAATCCTGACGGACACCGGAGGGCAAACCGTGGCCGCGACTGATACCAACAGCGACGGCCAATACCTGTTGTGTGAAACCGATAACGGTTCCTATCTTATTTCAGCTCAGAAACCGGGATATGAGCTGCCGGTACCGCTTTCAATAACCGTGACGGGGAGCCAGCTTTCCCAGACCAATATCACCTTGACTCCTGAGGTCGCAACTGAGGGAACAGTCCATGGATTTATCCGGGATGGCAGTGGCGGTGCCTTACAGGGAGCCTGCGTCGGGCTTTACGCTGTAAGCGGTGCCACAGAGACCCTGGTACAGACGACCTTCACCAATGCCAGCGGCTTTTACTTGTTCGGCGAAGTTACAGCGGGCAATTACCTGGTGAAAGCCAAACTGGATACTATAGCATAAAGGAGTTGAGCAGCATGCCGCGTGTTGACGATTTTCTTTTGGGCCGTTCGCCATCTTTTCCTCTGGATGCAACCGCCGAGGGTCGCACCGACTTGACGCTGACCCAATCTGCTCCGGCTACCGGCCGTGTCCGGGGCAGGGTGACGAATTCCGTTGACGGATCCCCTCTGGACAACGTTACGGTTAAGATCCGGTCCCAGTCCGGGGATCCGGTAGCCCACACGACAACTAACCCCGGCGGAAACTACTTGTTTAACGACATTGCGCCGGGAACGTACACGATCAACATCGCCCTGCATGGCTTTGTCACACCACCAGGGCAGACCTTTACGCTTCAGGGCGGGCAGACGCTCGATATAGATTTTGCCATGACACCGGAGGTGCGTCCCCTTAATGTCCTCTATGGTGTGATTACGAATCAAGCGACCGGCCTTCCGATCGAGGGTGCGAAGGCTGCCCTCATAGAACAGACCTTTACTTTACCAAACAATCTTAGTTGGACTAACGCCAGCGGGCAATACCTGATGGCAGAGATCCCCGACGGACAATATCTTCTTGTTGTGCACCAGTCCGGTTTTTACGCATCACAGTTGGTTCCACTCACCATATCAGGCGGGCAAATCCTCCGCACGGACGTAGTCATGCAGCCGGTGTCCGTCCCCCAAGCAACCGTGAACGGATATATCAAACAGCAGAACGGCACACCAATCCCCAATGCCTGCGTCGGCCTGTATTCAATTGATATAAGCGGCTTGGAAACCCTGCAGCAAATCGTGTTCACGGACACCCAAGGGTTCTTCATTTTCGGCCGGGCAGTACCCGGGACCTATGTGGTGAAGGCCAAATCAGAGAAGATTGTAACAGAAATCTAGTGGGCATGGCCGCAGGTTAACCTGCGGCTCACTTTTTTCCCTGTCACGGGGACAGGTCCTTTGACACTGCAATCTTCCTCACTATTTCACGGTTTAAGCCTGGTACTACCGCAATCTCTGGCCGGGAAAGGTGCGATTTCTCCAGCAGAAATCGCACCAGTTCCTCCCTTACAGATTTCCATACAGTGCATTCTCAAGTCATCTTGCATATCTAAGCATAATGCACCTCACTACGGAAAATTTACCATCCGGTTAGACGAGTGTCACTGTACCCGTCCCCTTGACAGCTCTTGACATATCCGGGGTAACGTTATATAGTACCTTATAGTACTAATGCACTAATGTACTACCGCTCGTTGAGGGGGTGTAAAATGATACTCGATACCGAAGGCCTGAAGCCGATCTATGTGCAAATATCCGAGTGGCTGGAACTGGAAATACTGCAGGGCAGCATTGGCATCGATGAAAAGGTTTACTCGCAGTACCAGCTGGCAGAGATGTTTAATATCAACCCGGCCACCGCAGCCAAAGGGCTCAATGTGTTGGCTGATGCAGATATCCTCTACAAAAAGCGTGGGCTGGGAATGTTTGTCTCGGCTAATGCCAGAGAACTAATCCAGCAAAAACGCAAAAATCAGACCCTGAAACACTTGCTGTTTGAAGTAATCAGCGAGGCGGAACGCTTAGGCGTTAAGGACGCTGAGCTTGGAGCTATGCTGCAGGCTGTGAGAAATGAGTGGAAGGAGAAAAAGTCATGACTGTGATAGAAGCAAACGGACTTACAAAGACCTACGGCAGAGTCAAGGCGCTGAACAATCTGTCTTTTAGCATTGAGGCAGACAAAATAACCGGACTTATCGGGCGTAATGGCGCCGGAAAAACAACACTGCTCAAGATTATCGCGGGTTTCTTGAAAGCTACGTCGGGAGAGGTTACAGTTTTCGCTGAAAACCCCTTTAACAGTATCAAGGTTTCAGCAAACATGATATTTATTGAAGATAACATGAATCTGCCGGCAAACCTGAACCTGACGGAAATATTAAGCTCTGCCAGTAAATTCTATAAGAATTGGGATATGGGGCTCGCCAAGGGCTTGTTCGATTATTTTGAGTTTGACCCGAAGGTTCGCCACCAAAACCTGTCAAAAGGAAGGCAGAGCACCTTCAATATGATTATCGGCATTTCAGCCCGGTGTGGCTTGACTATCTTTGACGAGCCGACCACCGGCATGGACGCCGCAGCCCGCAAAGACTTCTACAAGGCACTGCTGAAGGATTACCTTGCATACCCCCGCACGATTATTCTGTCAAGTCACCTGCTAAACGAAATCGAGGATGTGTTAGAGGATATTCTGCTCATCAAGGACGGCGAAAAGCGCCTGCATCTGCCGGTGAGCGACCTGAAGGAATTGGCCGTGGGGCTGCGCGGCAGGGTTCAGGCGGTTAATGAACTGACCAGGGGCAAAGAAATATTTCATTACGAAAACTTTGGCAGGGACAGCATCTTTATAGTGGTCAAAAACGATTTCACAGAAGTAAGTCTGCAAAACGCCAAGCTTGCGGGAGTGGAAATATCGCCGGTTGAGACGGCTGATTTGTGCATCTATCTCACAGCAACAGCTAAAGGAGGGATTGATCTTGTCTTTAACAGAAACTAACCTGCTTGAGGTAGCCAAAAAGCAGTATTTCTCTAAATTCGGGTCTTATTCCAACCTGCTTTGGGCTCTGATGGTAGTTCAGGTCTTGGCCGTTCTGTCCTCTCTGGGCGGCAATGGCATGTCGAGTACCGGCGGGCAAGGCATCAACCTGCAGATAACCCGCTATTCCAGTAGCCTCATCGTCATGTGCACCATGTTCTGGGCCATAATCTCGGGCATAATTTGTACCACCACAGCCTACAAAAACCTGGATTTTACTTATGTTTCCAGCCGGCTCAGCAGTGACATTTCCAGTATTGGCTTTCTACTCACTGCGGGATTTGCGGCCGGGGTTATGTCCTCTCTCAGCGGCGTGCTGCTTAGGGTAATCATCTTTTTCACTGTGGGCAGCCAAAGTATCGCCCTGGGATATTTCTTTCCCCCGCCTCAGGATCTGCTGACAGGCATCCTCTCCACTACCCTGTACGTCATATTGATGTCTGCAATCGGGTATTTTGTCGGCACGCTAACCCAAGTCAGCAGGGGGTTTGTCATTCTGCTGCCGCTGGTGTTTATCATTGCTGTACGGCTCCCTGGGGTTGGCGCTGAGATCATAAACACCTTTGTTAAAGAAAGTTCTCTTCTTTGGTTTGCAGTCAAGGTAATTGCAGCAACCGCAATGCTGTGCTGTGGGGCAATGCTGTTGTCAAACAGATTGGAGGTGCGTAGATGAGAACATTAATAATTCCGGTCCTTCTCTTTGTGCTGGCCTTACTCGTGTTTTTAATGCGGCGCGGCGCCTTCCCAACCATTAACATCATGAACACGAACAGTCTTAATTGGGTACTGAGAGTTTATACTGCGGTGCTGCTGTCCTCTGTTGTGGTGCTCTACATGCTGCCCAAGCAAGATTTTGCAGCGTCAACCACCTATCTGGACCAATTTACCGGAATCTATGAAGCTGGGAAGGCGGGTAAATTAGGCTCAACCAACGGAGTATATGCCAAAGGCAATTGGAGCTTTGAGTTTAGCGGAAGTCAGCTCAAAATCTCCTCCGAATATCCTAATGCTTTGATTTTCGTCCAGCGCAAGGATAGCGATGACGGCAAGCTTGATCTGATTGATTACGTCACAAGCAGTACTTTTGACGGAATTGACTACACTGACAAAATTAAGCCGCCTAAGGTAGCGCTTGTGAGGGACGAGTTGATTGTCAAAAGTCCAGGCCCCTACCAGGTCGATTATGTAAAGTTTGATAAAGACTTTGCTGCGGCTCAGTTTTCTGACGAAAGCTCCAGCCAACCTGGTTCAGGTTTTTTATCCGGCGAAGCCCTTGTTTTACGCATCCCCAAAAACCTGACTATTGATAACCCGCAGAAAATAGTTCAATTCGTTGGTGAATAATGCTACCCTACTGGGTTGTCCCCTTTGGATAAGGGTGACAACCCTCTTTACTGTTTCATATAAATACAGTAGCAGCACATTTGATGGAGAGGATGGCCAAATGGAAGCAAAACATTGGATCAAGCCCTATTTCGGTTATTGGATTGTTGGTGTTGTAGTCCTCTGCTTATTCCTCGAACTCAGAAGAGAACTAGGAGAACTGGAATGCAAGTTGGATAATCCACATTTTGGTTTGAAGGAGATAAAGGAAGAGATCAAAGAAATTGAGCGTTCACAGAGGCCCAAGGCCTTAAGCGCCGGCCCGGAGGTAGAATACATTAGTCCCAAAAAAACAAAGGATCACTACGTGTATGCCGTAAAATTCCTTTGCGGTAACCCCTTAGACGAAAGCTGCTTGAAGGGAGAATTGTTCAGCACGTCCATTAACATCCAAAACTTGTCAAAACACAAACAAAAATTAAAAATAAGCATCTCCGTTGCAGACTCGGATCACCCAGCTGTTGGTGACACGAAAGTGACTCTGCGGCCTAATGAGGCAGTCCATTATGATTGCGCGGCGATCCTGCAAATCATAGACAACCACCTTCCAAGTCAGTCAACAAGTTTTATTGAAGGCTTTTTCTCCATCAAAGCCGTGACCGCCAACTTACAGGTAGTGGCTGTATACTCATTCGTCCAGCAGTAACGCCATATAAACACAAGGAAAGGGCCTAATCCCCCTTATCAGGCGGGTTTAGGCCCCCTTGGTTTGAAAATCACCTTTGACATGGTCTTTGTAAAACAACGCTCCTTCAGGTAAAGTATCCTCAAGGATACCTTTTGGTGCATGCCGATATCCCCCCGCATCATGGCACGTATCCAGCCCGAAACGGTAGTGACTAAAACTCCAGCGTGGTTCCTGCGCTGGCCCATTTGAACTGGGCAGGGAACTCAGCTGCCAGGCGGCCGGCCATAGGCAGTCCGGTACAATGGTTAGGAGCGAGACACTCCAGCTCCAAATCCTTCAGGTATGTGATAGTTTTATCCTGCTGTGCCGGACTGGCCGGACCTAAATGAGTCCCACCTATTATGGCGCGAATTTTATCCGTGCCGGTAACCTTCTTGGCATGCTCAACTATGTTGACCAGACCGGAATGAGCGCAGCCGAGCACAATTACCAACCCCATGGCGCTCCGGTAGAACAGGCTGATGTCGTCCAATATGGGGTCCTGCACAAACTCGAGACCCTGTTTCTGTAAAAGCCGCTCATCCACCCGCTCATAATCAGTAAGACGAGGAATTTCTCCGCTCCACCAGAGATCCGGTCTAATCTCAAAGGGGTCCCTCTGCCAGACAAAGTTAGCCCCGGCACTCTCTAGCTGTACTTGGCGGTAGGGAACTCCGATATAATGTTCCCCTTGGCCGCCAAAACCCCGCCCAAAGTGTTCTGTTAATAATTCCGGATGGGCATATACAGGCAGAGAGCCCCTGGTTTTCAAAAACTGGATAAGGCCTCCCGTATGATCATAGTGCCCATGACTAAGTACAAGCCGGTTAACCCCGCTAAGGTCGACCCCTAAAGCCTTGGCGTTCTTAACAATATTGCCCTGCTCACCGGTGTCAAACAAGATCTGTTCATCACCAAAATCGAGCAGCATGGCCAAACCCCACTCTCCCAGCACTCCAGACGTTACCCCAACCGTGTTGTCCACCAGGACAGTTACTTTTAAACCCATATCACATCTACTCCTTTCCTCTAACCCCTTTGGTTTCCTTGATGAAATATCCTTCGTCAATAAGCCAATTTAAATCTGCTTTTTGCAGCCTTGAACAGCAAGTCAAAAGGGCTCTTAGGCGGTCCATCGTACTTTTTACCCTGCACAGGTCTTTAACCCGCCGGACATCGAAGGTGGACTGAAAAAACGAAAACGATTCAAAGTGGATATGGGTATCAGCAAAAGCTGGGACCACACACTTACCGCGTGAACTACT
>JAJYNB010000365.1 GCA_021786555.1 Bacillota bacterium
AGGTGGCTTCCGCCATAGCCCGCGATGCGAAACTGGCCTTAGATCGTATGCTTGAAATAAGCAACTAGATCGCTTGTTTTAAAGGCAAACAGTAATAGAATGTGGAAGGGACCGAGGTCCCTTCCACATTCTATTACTGTTTGCCTCCCATCCTACCCCTTACCAGCATGGGAAAAGCGTCTAAAATGCTGTTAAATCTCATATATGACCGTTTAATCCGTTTATACCCCCCCTCGGTAAAGGGGTTTAAGAAAAACGACTTGTACCACACATATATGGATGCTAATGCATTGTAATGGCGAAAAATGACCGTTTTTGTCGTTCGCAAAAAATATAAAAAAAATGTATGCTCACTGTAGTAAGAGAAAATTTGTACAAAGGGGGTTTACGGGATGAGTTCTCAAAAACAGCGCAGCGTAGCAGCCAAGCAAACTACCTCTTCACGCGATGTGGAATGGGTACCCAGCATATGCAACTTTTGCTCAACGGTTTGCAACGTGCGCGTTGGGGTAAAGACTGTGAACGGCAAGAAGACTGCGGTCAAAATCGAAGGCAACCCGAACAGTCCGCTTAACCGCGGGAAAACTTGTGCCCGGGGGCAGGCGGGCCTGCGCCAAACCTATGACGCCGCCCGCCTGACGACACCACTGATCAGGGTAGAGGGATCTAAACGAGGGGAATGGAACTTCCGCCCAGCCAGTTGGGAAGAGGCCTACGGCTTCGTAATGCAGAAATTGCAGGAGCACCAGGTGCAGCCCTGGGAAATGAGCATGGTTGGCGGTTGGACATCTTGCGTGTTCTACATGCCCCTCGCTCTATCCTTTGTCTTCTCTACCGGCATTCCCAATATAGTGGCTTCCCCTATGCAGCATTGCGTTGCCGCCGGACACCTGGGAACGGACATGGTCACAGGGAATTTCAACATCCATGATGAAGTATTAGCCGACTTCGAAAACTCCAAATACATTATTTTTTCCATGACCAATTCCGGCGTAGGCGCCGCATCCACCAGCCGCTTGGTACGCTTTGCCGAGGCCAAAAAGCGGGGCGCCAAAGTGATTGTTCTGGATCCCCGTTTGTCCGAAATGGCCTCAAAGGCCGACGAATGGCTGGCAATTAAACCCGGTACCGATTCTGCTTTCTTCCTGGCAATGATTCATGTCATGCTGCGCAAAGGACTGTACGACAAGGATTTTGTTACTAAGCACACCAACATGCCTTTCCTGGCCATCGAAAACCAGGGTATGGTCGTACCGATGATGGAGTCCAACGAACAGGGTTATCCTACAGCTTTCTGGGTTCTGGACCAAATTTCAGGCGAAGTCCGCAAATTGCCCGGGTACAGCAACAAGAACACGGTGGATGTGGAAGGGAAAAACCTGCTGCCTGCCTTGGAAGTGCCTCAGGGCTTTGAAATGAACGGTCAAAAGCCTAAGACTATCTTCCAGTACATGTTGGACCAAACCGCTAAATTTACCCCTGCCTGGGCGGAACAAGAGACTGGTATTGCCGCCGCAACCATTGAGCGCATCGCCGTGGAATTCGGCCAAACCCGCCCTGCCATGGTTGACCCGGGATGGCACGGAGCCCGCTATGAGAATATCCTGAATACCCGACGTTTGCAGGCTATTCTCCAAGCCTTGGTAGGTGGGCTGGATGTTCCAGGCGGCTGGCTCATGTCCGGAGAGTACCGCGAAAAGCTGATGCACTTTATGCAAGCCATGCAAAAAGGCGAAGAAACCAAGGTTCTCAATCTCCCTGGCATGCACTTCCCCCTCGCGGCGGCAGGAAAATTCTTTGATCCAGGCCAGTGGCCCCATGGCCGGCCTTCTTTTGCCATGGCCCATTCCATGGCTGAGAAAGCCGCCGGCCGCCCCGGCGTAATTTTCCCGGCTTTTTCAGATTTTGGTTTGGAAGAAGCTGTGGAAGGCAAGCTGATGTTTAACGGCGAACCCTACCGGATCAAAGCCCTGTTAATGAACGCCGCCAACCCGGTGCGCCATTTTTATCCTGATTCCCGCTGGAAGAAAATACTTACCCATCCCAATATGGGAGTAGTTGTGGCCATCGATATCGTCCCCTCCGACACTGCCGCTTATGCTGACGTGATCCTGCCCAACCAGAACTACATCGAACGGGACGAGCCCTTTATCTATGGAGCAGGCCCTTCTCCTGACCTGGCAATTACCACCCGCTTTAGCGCAGTTGAGCCAAACCCCAACACCAAAGGCACCGCCGACATCCTGTTTGAATTTGCCATGGGCTTCGGCGCCCTGGACAAATATATGGAAACCATTGCCAGCATCTCTTCTTATGACCTGGACGACATCAAAGAAGAAGTCGGAAAAGCCGCTAAGGGCCAGCAAACCTTCACCAAGGCGATTCGCAACGTTTCCTTCAAGTACCACGCCAAAAACCTGGGCATGACCCCGGAGCAACTCGAAAAAACCTTGCGCGAAAAGGGTGTTCTGGTCATCGAGCCTGTCGAAAAACTGTTGGAACATGCCGCCATTGCCCGGGACCTGCCTGTACCCACTCCGTCGGGCCGTATCGAAATCTATTCCCTGATGCTGGCGAGTTTTGTGATGCAGCAAGGCTACCGCGTGAATTGGGATCCCGGTCTGGTCTATTTCCCGCCCCGGTTGAACCAGGAAAAAAGGCCCAACGAATTCAACTTTATCTACGGCAAGACGCCGACTGTTTCTTACGCTTCCACCAACTCCAACAACCCAATTCTTATGGCCCTCTCCAAAAACAAGGCCGATGAGTTTATGGGGCTGTGGATTCATCCCAAAAAGGCGGCTGCCCTGGACATCAAGACCGGTGACGAGGTAACCATGGAGAACGCTCAAAGCGGACAAAAGGTCCAAATCAAAGCCTTTGTCACCGACATGGTTCGTCCCGATACAGTGTTTATGTCCTCGTCTTTTGGAACGGAAAACCCCCTGCTGGAAAACAGCGTGGGCGTGGGTACTGCCCTCAACAAAATAATCCCCTATGAGGTAGAACCCATCGTCAGCGCTTTCCGTTCACAAGAATTCACCGTCCGGGTGACAAAGTAAGGGAGGAAAAAACATGGCACGCCTCGGTATGGTTATTGATATGCGCTCCTGCGTCGGCTGCCAGGCTTGCAGCGCAGCCTGCTCACTGGAAAACCAAACGCCCTATTGGTCCGATAAATGGCGGACCCAGGTAAAGGATATCGAAAAAGGTGCTTATCCCAATACCGGGCGGCATCTGGTTCCCACCATCTGCATGCACTGTGAGGACCCTGCCTGCATGACGGTATGCCCGTCCAAGGCCACCTTTAAAAACGAAGACGGTTTTGTGCTGGTGGACTATGACACCTGTCTGGGCTGTAAAGCCTGTATGGCGGCCTGCCCCTACGGCGCCCGCTACGTCTATGACAAAGAAGATATCGCTGAAGCGCGGGCAGTTTACGGGGACAGCGCTCAGCACCAGAAAGTGCACATTGATAAGTGCACCTTCTGTCAGGACCGGATTGCCCGGGGGATGGAACCTGCCTGTACCGCCACCTGCCCCACGACATCACGCATGGTAGGTGACCTTGACAACCCCGACAGCAGTGTTGCCAAGGCTGTCAGCAGCGGCTTGGCAAAACCCCTGCGCCAGGACTTGGGTACTGGCCCCCGCATTTTCTACATCTATTAAAGGGAGGGATTAATAATGGCAAAACCCATGCACTTGGAACGCCAGGAAGCTTACGAATGGCCTGTCGCCGTGTACTTGTTCCTGGGCGGTTTTGGCGGGGCTCTGATCACCCTCGCCTTTGTCCTCCACTTCTTCCAGGCATCAGCCGCTATGACCGGTCCGGCCGTTTTGAGCGGTTTGGTTTTATTCGCTCTCGCCGGCGCAGCCCTGGTTTTCTTCGATCTGGAACGGCCGGTTAACGCCATTTATTCGCTGAACAACGCCAAAACCTCTGGCATCTCCTGGGATGTTATCCTGATAGCTCTGAACTTCGTCTTCGGTATCCTTTTTGTCCTGCCGGAATATGGCAGTATCGAGGTATTGCACGGAATCGCCGGCGTTCTTGCCCCGTACCAGGCCTTGTTCGGTGCCATTGCTGCTATCGCCGGACTGCTCTTTCCCATCATTTCCGGCGGACTTTTGGCCGCCCCTGCTTCCATTCCGCTCTGGCACACCCCGGCTCTGCCCTTGCTCTTCCTGATTACATCCTTTGCCTTGGGCCTGGCGTACCTGGGCAGCCTGTTTAGCCTGAGTGGAACTGTTTATGCCTCCTTTACCGGTGGTATTTTGGCCCTGTCCCTCCTGACCTCGGGCATTTCCCTGGCTTATCTCGAACACACCCACAATGGACCGGTAGAAGCAAAAGAAGGCGCCCACCGCATGTTAAAAACCCCCCGCTTCATCCTTGTCTATTTCATTATCGGTTTGGCCTTCCCGCTGGTGCTGAGCGCTTACCTGCTCTTCACTGGCACAGTATTGTTCTGGGCCATGCCGGCCCTGGCCGTGTCCCTTTTCCTGGGAGGATTCGCCGTGCGCAACTGCGTTATTCTTAATGGCATTCAAACCTACCCCTGGCCCTATTAACTTAAAGTTTCACCAGGGTCACGCAGCCGTTACACAACAAAAAGGAGTGTGACTACAACAGTAAGTCACACTCCAAATTTTTTTGCCGCAGGGCGGGAATCATTTGCTGTTGTCGATGATGGTTGTTAGCACACTTTCAACCTCATGGGCAAAACCCTCGAGCTCCGGCCGCTGGAACATCTGCACCAGAGCTGTCGGGCGCAGCGTAGCTATGACGGTCTTATCACCCTCGGTATGGATATTTATCCTGCAGGGCATGACCAAGCTAACAGCAATTTCAATTTGCGTTGCTGTATGGGCATATTTGGCATTACAAACCTCAACAATTTTCAGCGGTCCGCGCTCAAAGCCTTTTTCTGTCAGAGTAGCCTGCACATCATGGACGTGCAGCACCCGGAATCCGTTGGCCTGGGTCTGAGCCTCTACTGCAGATACAGCATCTTCAAAGGATTTGTCGCTGGATACTTGATAAACAAAGTCGTACACAAAAAAACCTCCTCACATCCACTATACCCCAGGGGGGTATTCATATTAATGTAAATATAATACTTGCCCTCGTATTTTGCAAGTCCTATTTCTGGATTTGCTAAAATTCTTTGTCGGGAAACGTTTAGGTGCAAGACTTGTTTCTTATAGACTGCCCTGAATTCTGAATACCTGAATAGTAACAATTTCGCTTTCACAGGAGGAAAAAATGGAAAAGGTAATTGTCTTAAGCGATGTAGGTTTGGGTGGCAAGGATAACGCATTGGCCTTAAAAATGATGCGCGGCTTGTTAAAGATCCTGGGCCAGAAGCAGGATTGGCAGCCCAAAGCCATCTTCTTTTTGGGCGAGGCAGTACGGCTCTTGGCAGGAGAACACGACCTGCTGGGGCTACTCAGTGTGCTCGAAGGCCGGGGGATAGAATTGCTGGCCTGCCGGGCTGCGGCCGAAGAACTGCAGCTGGTGGGTCAGCTTAAAATCGGGAAGCTCTCCTCCACCGGGACGCTGGTGGATCTGATTTCCAACTATGAAATCATCTCTCTCTAAAGGCCCAACCCTTTAGAGAGAGTGTCCCTTTTCATAGGGCTTGCCGTCAGCCGCCGGAGCATTGGCCCGCCCGATAAATCCGGCCAGGGCAATGATTGTTAACAAATAAGGCAGCATAGAAAAGAAGGCCGAATTTACATACTTGGTCAGGCCGATAGACTGACCGATTGCATCCAGTGCGTTGGCGGCCCCAAAAAAGATACATGCTCCCAGGGCTCCCCAAGGGGTCCATTTGCCAAAAATCATGGCCGCCAGGGCAATGAAACCTTGGCCCGCTATGGTGACTTCAGTAAATTCGGCTATGATGCCTATGGATACTGCCGCCCCTCCGATGCCGGCCAATAGGCCGCTCACAATTACACAAATATAGCGAATGAGAAGCACGTTAATCCCTACAGTATCCGCGGCCAGGGGATGTTCGCCCACGGCCCGTATCCTCAAACCAAAGGGTGTCTTGTACAAAACCAGCCAGGCCAAAAATGTGACAATGAAAGCCAGGTAGACTGTGGGGTAATTGTTAAACAAAGCATCCCCAAAATAGGGTATTTTGGATAGCCCAGGAACAGCCAGTCGGACCAGTTTTGTTTGAATATGGGGAGTCTGACCCCCGCCATAGAGTTTATACAGCATGAACATGGAAAAGCCGTTAGCCATGAAGTTGATGGCTACCCCGCTGACTACCTGGTCAGCCCTGAAGGTTACAGAAGCCACCGCATGCAGCAGGGCTAGAATTGCACCTGAGACGCCACCCATCAGCAGCCCCAGCCAAGGGTTACCCGTGGAGAGAGATACCACGGCTGCCCCGAAGGCCCCGATGGTCATCATCCCTTCCAGCCCGATATTTACCACCCCGGAACGCTCCGAAAACACCCCTCCGAGGGCGGCAAAGATCAAAGGCGTGGCATACAGGAGAGTGTTGCCTAACAGGGTGGCTAGAATCGGCAGCATCAGGCGTCCCTCCTTTTCAACCGCAGCAGCCAGCGAACCAGTTCTTTGGCGGCCACGAAAAAGACTATGCTGGCGATAACTACCCGGATGATGGCGTATGGTACCTGGGTTTGGTACTGCATCTGGATGGCCCCGGTTTTCAGAGCGCCAAACAGGAAGGCGCCAAACAAGACGCCAAAGGGATTGTTATTGCCGATCAAGGCCACGGCAATCCCGTCAAACCCTACCCCAGGCAAGACAGGTGATACCGCCATCCTGCCAAATACCCCCATTATTTCCACTGCACCACCTGCACCGGCCACAGCGCCGCTGATCAGCATAGCCAGGACTATGTTTTTTGCGACATTAATACCGCCATATTGGGCTGCCATGGGATTAAAG
>JAJYNB010000315.1 GCA_021786555.1 Bacillota bacterium
AATGCTTTATCCTTTTGCAGTCTCAACTTTAATGAATGTGAGCCGGGCCTTGATTACCGAACTGCGGGAAGGGACTTTTGAAGCATTGCTGCTTACACCTTCTTCCCGTAAAGGATATTTTCTGGGCAACGTAACCCAGCAAATACTGCGAACTATGCTGGAACTTAGTGTCATTCTGGTGGTTGGCCTGTTCTTTGGGCTTCAGGTGGGAAATGTCAATTGGTTGAGTTCGAGTGTGATTTTGCTTTTAGCTACAGCCGGATTCTTTTGCCAGGCGCTGGTCCTGGGAAGTGTGATGTTGCGCTTTCGTGACACCTACATCACGCAGAATACGCTTTTTGTGCTCATGGCCTTTGTCTCGGGTGTTACATTCCCAACTGCTTACTTACCTGGGTGGCTTCAGCCATTGAGACTGATTATGCCGCTGACACCGGCTCTGCAAGCATTGCGCAGCAGTGTTATCCAAGGGCAGGGTATCAGTGCCAGCCTGCCTCAGATTGTCCACCTTCTTATCTTATCTATGATCTACTTCGTCATCGGAAGTGTCACCATCCGGCGCATGGAAAAACGGGTAGTCGAAACCATCTTTGGTTAGGAGGAAAAGCCTATGTTAATCGTAGATCAGGTAAGCAAGGTATACAGGCTGAAAAAAAGAGTGGGACTTCTACGGAGCGAGTGGCAGGATGTACCGGCGGTAAACAAGCTTTCCTTCCAGATAGAGCCCGGCAAAATAGTTGGGCTCTTGGGGATTAACGGAGCAGGCAAGACCACTACCATCAAAATGTGTTCTACTTTACTGGAACCTTCCGGCGGCTCCATTAGCGTGAATGGGCTTGATGTTGTGAAACAGGACCGGCAAGTGAAATCTCTGGTAAACATGATTGCAGGCGGGGAAAGGATGCTGTACTGGCGCCTGACCGGACGGGAGAACCTTGTGTACTTTGGCCATTTATATGGATTGTCAAGTTCGTTGTTAGCGGAACGTATCCCCCAACTTCTTAAGGAGGTTGGGATCGAGGAAGCAGCCGATACTCCCGTTGAGCGGTATTCTAAGGGGATGAAACAACGCCTGCAAATTGCCCGGGGCTTAATAAACGACCCTAAATATATCTTTTTGGACGAACCTACATTGGGGTTGGATGTTGCGATTGCCAAGCACCTGCGTAAATATGTCAAGGAACTGGTCCAAGCCAAAGGTAAGGCAGTGTTGTTGACAAGTCATTACATCCAGGAAGTAGAAGAACTGTGTGACGACATATATGTGATTGACAAAGGCCGATTGATTGCCCACGGGACACCGGAGAGATTAACCAAATCCTTGTTTAAGGAAAGCACTTTGCGGGTTACCTTACCTCAAATATCCGAATCCTTGGCCGAAGGGTTACGTGAACTGATGCAGTCCCATGTTTTTAGCTGGGAGGTCCAAGAAGCTGCAGAAGAGGGATGTGAGCTTATCATCCGTTCTGAGGCTGATGTGACATCACCAATTTTGGCATTGATCTCCTCTAACAAATTACCGGTATTAAAGCTTACCTCTGAACACCCTAATCTGGAGGATGCCATTGTATACTTGGCTGAGGGGAGAAGTGCTTAAAAATGGAGTGGATTTCTCTGCTGTGGTCCGAGATCAAGAAGGAGCACCGCAACACCTTTCATAGCAATTTGGTTTATTTCTCTTTGTTGATCTGGCCTGCAATTGCTTTTATTACAGCTTATTATTCGTTTCTTCCTTTCCAGCGGGGAGCAGATTCACCGCTGGCCCGGTTCATCAACCCGGACCATTTAGTCCTGTTTTTGTTAACAGGGTATCTTGGTTACATATTCTTCTGGTGCCTTGTCCAGTCTGCCTGGCAGATGAGCTTTGAACGCCAGGCAGGAACTATGGAGATGATATTTTTAAGCCCGGTTAACCGCTTGGCCTTTGTCTACGGGCGTTCCTTTTCTGCCTTGGCAGAAGGCGTCTGGCTATTTTTTACCTTTGCAGTGCTTGCTGCGTTAATGGTAAACGGTATTCAAATCAACACTTGGTGGAGTGTGCCTTTGGCTTTGCTGGTCCTCCTTGTTTCCGCCGTGGTCTGGGGAGGGTTTTTGACCGCAGCTTTTCTTTTTTCCCGGGATGCAGGCTTTCTCTATACTATTCTGGATGAGCCTATGTTAATTTTTGCCGGGGTAAAGGTCCCGCCCCTGGCCCTTCCGGTTTGGGCTAAGATGATATCCCTTTGCTTTCCTTTGACATATACCCTGAACATCCTGCGGAAACTTTTGATGGAGAAGGCTGCTTTGCTTGAAGTAGCGCCCCAACTGGGAATCCTCTCCGCCGTGCTCCTATTGCTCATCCTACTGACTGCCGTGATTTTGGTACTGGCAGAAAAGCATATGAAGCAGACAGGTAATATGGTACTGTATTAAAGGAAGGTTAGCAGATGAATTATATTATCGGATAAACATGGACATTTTTCCACTCAGACTGTTGCAGAGACTCTGATAGATGAAGGCAGTTTGATCAGGGTAAATATTAGAAAATGGTAAACCTGTTCGGTCACAGGGATGGTAGGTTGTGCCAAAAAACGGTATAATTATCCTAGGTTACAGGCAGCTTATGTGAGTGATCTTCGGCGCGGTAGAATGTGGGGGTGATCAGGATGAGGAATGTTTTCCCGGGGGAATTAAACGCTTGGCAAGTATTTTTTCGCGAGCGTTCTGAAGTGGTGGCGGTTTATTTGTTCGGTTCCCATGGTACGGAATTTGAGCACCCGGATAGTGATATTGACTTAGGGATTGTCTTTAGTCATCCTGTGTCACTCTCTGATGAGTTAGATATTGATGCGGCTCTATCGATGGTTTTACACAGTGACCGGATTGATTTGATAAATCTAAATCGTGCCCCGATAGCTCTTCAGTTTCGAGTCCTTTCGGAAGGATTATTGGTTTGTGAAAGGGATTACCTACTGCATAGTGATTTCATCGAACGCGTGATTAAGCAATATTGGGATTATCAATTCACATATCTAAGGTTCTCCGAAGACTACAATCGGGCTTTGAGGGAGGGGTACGAACATGGTTGATAAAGATATCCTGCAACGCAAGTTGGCCTTTATTGATTTGACCTTAGGCAAACTCGAACATTTAAAAAACATGACTCCTAAAGACTTTTTGGTCAGTTTCCAGGCTGTGGACTCCGCTAAGTACAATCTTCAGGTGTCTATTGAGGCAGTCATCGATGTAGCTACTCATATCGTGGCAAGGGAACGGTGGGGGGTTCCAGCTAGCGCTGGGGAAGCAGTAAAAGTGTTAATGCAACACGGTGTCCTGGAGGAAACCCAAGCGGCACGATTAACGCAAATGATTAAGTTTCGTAATCGCATTGTGCACCTCTACCAGGAGGTAGACGATCAACAAATTTACACAATTTTACAGGAGAATTTGGGAGATTTCAGAAGTTTTGTTAAAACAGTCTTAGTCAAGTTTTTATAAAAAGAGACATAAGGGTTGACCAATCCGGTTGTTGCGAACGGGTCAACCCTCATGTCTCTCTTTTACTAAAAACACACGACTAAACCAAGCGGCTTGATTTCTTTCTACTCCGGCATTACAACGCCGGTTTTCTTTCGCTCATCCTGGAAGTCATCAAAGCCTTTGCCACCACATGGTCGCCGTGCAGCATTTCCAGGTCGATGTGACAGGTTTTTTTTGAAATTGAGATTATCCGGGCCACCACCCTGACAGTGGTTCCCACTGAAACGGGCTGTAGTTGATAGAGGGTGAAGTTTTCAGTGATCACATCCATGCGCATCTGTTTGCGCAGCGCGATATAACCCGTCATATTCATGATGGAGACGAGGGTGCCCGGACTGGCGGCGTTAAACTCATTGCCCATAAACTGGGTGATCTCGCCTTCAATGGTAGTGTCTGAGGTATCATCCACATAGCGGAAGCCGCTGACAATCTGGTTGTCTACTGTCTCGCCAAACTGGGGCTGTTTTTGCACCTGCTGAAAAGCCTCCAGCAAATCCTGCAGGCTGATGATTCCCACCAGCCGCCCCTCTTCCACTACTGCTGCCATCTCCCATCCTTCCCACACCATTACCCTGGAAACATGGGTTACCGCATCGTCCTTGCTGACCACAAACGGTTTGGAATTCATGACATCAACTATTGGAGTCTCGGGGTCCTTGCCAGCCACATCTGCGACTGTAACCATACCGACTACCCGGTTTGAGGAGTCAACCACCGGAAAGCGGCTGTGCTCGGTCTCGTGGGAGAGCTTTTGCCAGTCAGCGACCTTTGAGGTATCGGTCAAATATCTGACATCCTTGACCATGGCATCTTCTACCAGGACCAATTCTTTGGCAATGACCCGGTCGTAGATGGCCCGGTTAATCATGGAAGCCGCAGCAAAGGTGTCATAAGGGGACTGCAAGATTACCAAACCGAGCCGCCTGGCCCTCTCTATGACTTCCGGTTTCGGATCCAGCCCACCCGTGATAAGCAGCGAAGCCCCTCGCTCCAAAGCCAGCATTTGTGCATCATGCCGGTTGCCCACGAGAAACAGGCAGCCATGCTCCAGGTAGCGCTCCATGGCGTCCAGTTCCATGGCCCCAATAATAAATTTACTTGGTAGAAGGTTTAGATACTCGTGTCCAAAGATGACCAGACCGTCCACAATTTGGGCCACCTCGGCCAACGTCAAATCCTCAATCTGGCGTTCTTTGGTACCCTCTATGCGGATGGTCCCCACTTTGGGAATGGATCGGACCAATCCCTTTGCTTCAGCCTCTTTAATTGCCCGGTAAGCAGTACCTTCACTAACCTCTAATTCTTTGGCAATAAAACGCACCGAAACCTTGCTGCCTATGTCCAACCCTTCGATGAAGCTGAGTATTTGCTGATGTTTTGTCTGGCTCAATGCTTTTATCCCCGCTTTCAATTATCAAGAGGAAACTATACCAATCTTTCTTATTTTAACAGACCAAGCTGTTCTTTACCAGTGTTATAGAACAGATTTTTGAGGCAAAAAAATTGGGCCCCTGCTTGGGGCCGGAAAAACTAGTAAGTATTTTTCTTCTTCTTGGCAGGGCTAAGTTCAGCGGCGTTTTCCAGTACCGGCAGGGGACCTGCCGGAATAGGTCTGTCTTTCTTGGGTTTTTTCACTTCCCGATTCTTGGCCAACGAGGAACCTCCTTTCCCAGCAGGTTATTCCTATTTTGCCAATATTTGAGATGATCTATACATTGGAAGGCTGAGCCTGCTGCCGCATGGCTTTCAGTCTCTGGGTCATGTAGCCGCCAATCTTGCCTGCCTCCCTGGCGCTGAGCGAGTCCCATCCCCCCGCTTTCACCTTTTCCGCCAGGCCTAACTCAGCCGCAATCTCCAGCTTCATGGGTTCCAGGGGATCGACCTTTTTCTGCCTTACCTTCTGCCGCTCCCCGCCCTTAGGTACCGCCTTTTTCTTCTCCATCACACGATCCTCCTTTACAATTCCATGGTTATGCCTGGCCTGGTCCTGCCGGCCACCCGGTGGTCAAAATGGGGGCAGTCCTGCGCCCCGAAAGAAGTGCCCCGCACGTTCTCCAACCTGCACTTTCCTCCCGCCCAGTGAACACAGTGGCTAAGACAATTGTTCATGGTCACAGGCCATCACCTCATCCAGTATTCTCACAAATTAGGGTTTCCTGGACAGCAAAAAATAATTCCGCCCAGCTACTCGCTGCGCGGAATTTACTCGATATGCTTTCTTACGAAAAACGCTACCTGAAAGATTCGCTGCTTCTATAACTCCAGGTGCTCGCCCGGTTTTAGGATTACGGGCTTGCTGTACAATTCCACTTTGTGGGCAAAATCGTCCGGGTCCTGCTTGATCACTTCAAAGGTATTGTAGTGCATAGGAACAACCATTTTGGGTTTGAGCATTTGGGCTGCGATTACCGCATCATCCGGACCCATGACAAAGTTATCCCCGATGGGCAAAAGGGCCAGGTCAATAAAATTGAGCTTTCCCAATAACTCCATATCTCCGAACAGCCCCGTATCACCGGCGTGGTACACGACCTTGTCATCCATATTAATCATAAAGCCGCAGGGATTACCGGTATAGACCAACGGGTCTTCATCAGCAGCTGAGCCGTGCAAAGCCTGGGTCAATTTGACAGAACCGAAAGGAAAGCGCCGGCTGCCCCCTATATGCATGGCGTGACTCGCAGCCCCACGGCGCTGGCAGTAAACAGCCAGTTCGTAGGGAGCTATGATTAAAGCCCCGGTACTCTTGGATATTTCAATCGCATCCCCCAGATGGTCACCGTGGCCATGGGATACTAATACAGCGTCAACCTTCACTTGGCTGGGTTTGATATCGGCGGTGGGATTGCCCCTCAAAAAAGGATCGATGATAACTTTACCCGCTTTGCCCTCAAGGCTGAAACAGGAATGCCCATGAAAGGAAATTTTCAAAATATTCACCCTTTCTCCCCTTATGCTTCCATACTAATAGAAACAAAAAAGGAAAGCAAGAAAGGTACGGTTTAATAGGGAAACTTAATGAACCATACCCCAAACCGGTACGGAAATGCAAGAGAGAGGCGTTGTCCCATAAGGGATGACGCCTCTCTCTTTGCTAAAAACCTTAGAGTTACAATCATGAAACCTGTGTTGAGTTACACCGACTATGTTGTTCCAGCAGGTGCAAATTTTTAAGGAACACGGCACGGGGAGAGGGGTTATACTCTCCCCGCAGGTTTTACTGAATCTACTGCCCCATAGCCGTTTTCACGGATTGGTAATCCCATTCGTGAGTGCCGTTTACCATTTTCTTCATAGGAGCGTGTGTCCCATACACCTTTATTGCGTCAGGACATTTGCTCTTATCAACGGTAGCCGCGTTATACAGCACAACGAGTCTGATGTTCTCGCTACTGTGACGTTGA
>JAJYNB010000393.1 GCA_021786555.1 Bacillota bacterium
AGGGGCCGCCGGTATAGGGGCCGCCGGTATAGCTTTTGCCGGCCATGGAGGCCTGAAAGTATTCCCTGTCCGACACATTGATGGCTCTTGTCTGGGTAGAAGGTACTGCCAACAAGATATTGCCTTTGACGTCAGTCACAAAAAACGTGGCTACTTCAGGGTGGGACAGGCGCAGGTCGTTTAAGACATGTTTAGTGTCCGGGTAATCGACCGAGTTTTGCCCCAGACTGGCGGCATTCTCCAGTGACAGTTTAATGTCGTGAATATAATCGTCAATAAAAGTTCCTGTCAGTTTGGCAATCTGCAGGTTTTTGCTGCTTTCAGCCTGGTAGCTCTGGTTTGCTTGATCAACCAGGAGCAGGTAACCCAGACTGACGAGCGGAAGCAAAATCATCAGGGTTATAATCAATCTAAAAATCCAGGCATGATGTTTTTGAGATACTTGCAATAACCACACCGACCTTCATAAACAAGGGGCTATGCGTTTCCTTCGAATTCATACAAATTTCGACAAAATACTCACTGATTCCTGCTTCGGCTTTAGCAGATTTGCTGCAAGAACAACTGGCGCCAAGTCTCCAGCTTGATAAGGGAAGTCAGATGTTCTTCAAACCATTTTCCCCCGTTGTTTTCCTGAAAATACTTTTGGCAGCACAGCCAATAGCGGTACGGGAACTCCAGCAGAAGTTTGAGCAGTTGGAGTTCCGCCGAATCCAGGCGGCGCACCTCTTGATATCCTGTCAACAGGGACCGCCCGTGCTCAAGGGACCACTTGGTTTTTCTGGCGTTTCGGTTGATTAATTGTGCCAGGTCGTGCACCGCCAGATCGTGTTTGCTCCGTTCGAGATCTATCAAATTCACTTGACCATGCGGGTCAATAATCAGGTTTTGGTAATAGCAGCTGTGGTGGATGACCGGGAGGGAAGCTTTGGCGGCTTGGACCACAGCCTGGTAGGGGCTGGCTTCCAGAGTAAGGAAGTTCTTTTCTCCCTGGGCGCGAAAATACCCCACTGTATATAAAAAGAGATGTTCTCCGGGGTCCTGCGGACCCCTGACCCGCACCTCTTTTTCCCACCGGGCAAGATCTGATAACATCCCATCCCAGGCGCAGGGCCATTGCCCTAAGTAATTGTGAACCGGTTTTTGGCAGCAATAACCTTTGGATGCCAGGTGGAATTCGGCGTAGGCCCTGCCTGTTGCCCTTACCTGTTCCTTGTCTCTTAGATTAACCTCTCTGCCTGTAATCCAGTCCGTGAGGATGTAGGTGAGGCCGTTGATGTTTACCGACAGCAGGTTACCCGGTGTGACATTAAGTCGTTCGAATCTGCGGAAACCTTGTTTCTCCAGATGAAGCATTAAGTTGAGTACAAAATAACTACTGTCGGGCGCCAGATTGTTTTGTTTCAGACACTTAAAGCCCTGCCCCGTTTCTGCCCTCCAGGCGCTGCGAATTTCGTGCACCTTTTTTGCGGTCATACCCCAGTGGATTAAAATTGAGTTGATTTTAAACAGATTGTCCCCAGCCACTGGCGCCCCTCCCTTTTGGCCTGAAAACTGCGTTTTAGTTTAGAACACCCTTCTAGCTATGATATTCTCCGGGCGGGACAGGGGTGAATAGGCAGTCAGCTCAAAAACATTGATATAATTTACTCAAGGGATGCAGGGATTTGGAAAAATTTGTAGTAATATAGAAACTACAGTTGATTCTGGAAGGGGTGCCTCGGTGCAGCCAAAAAAAAGATATCTCAGCCTAAAAACTTATCTAATTCTCGGCATGATTATCCTGGTTATAGTGCCTTTGGCGTTAAATGTGTATTTCACGGTCAAATTCACCCGGGCAAGATTAGAGAAAGAAAAAACGGAGAAACTGATGGCTTTAGCTGAGGCTGTTGAAGCCCGTCTCCCCCAAGCCCTAGCGGGGATAACACCGGCATCCGGCGGGAATCTGCAATCGCTGCAGCAAATTTTTCAGCCGCTTTTGGCTGAGGCAGCCAAGAACCAGTCTGAGGTGGCCTTGGGCTTATACTTGCAGGAGGAATCTGCCGTAGTGGCCTGGGTACCTTATGACCCTCGAAAAATCGGCTGGTCCCCGGCTGCAGCGAGCCCCGAGATGCAGGTCTACCAAACAGGTAAGGCTTTCTGGTATGCCAGCCGGGGTTCCTGGGACCGGGTCATCACCTATGTTTCCCCGGTGGTTTTCAAGGGGAAAATAATCGGGCACATTGTTGCAAGCGACCCGGTATCGCCTGGGGACTCGGATATCCGGTTTTTTTACAGCGATCAGGCAGCAACGGTTGGCGGCAGTCTGGTTTTGGCCCTCATCCTGGTATTTGGGATGAGCAGGCTGTTCTACCGCCGGCTGCGCCAGGTAGGGGAAGTAATTAATGCCGGTGCGGAGGTGGGAGCGGAATTTCAGGGTATAGCGGACCTATTTAATGACATAGCTGACAAAACCTTTGCGGAAAAGAGTTTTTTCACTACTGTACTTGATAACCTGCCCGTGGGAATCATTGCGGCCGATCAGGACGGCAGGTTTAATTTCATCAACCTAAAAACAGGCTCGCTGCTGGGGTACGAACCCCGGGAACTACTCGGCCTTACTTTCGGGGATTTGTACTTGCTCTGCCAGCCGGAACCTTTTGAGCCCGAGCGCCGGGTTCATGACGAATGGCTTGAGGGGAAACCCTTTGATGGCTATCAAATGAGCATCGGGCGCAAAGACCACAGCCGGGTCGCGGTTGAGGTCAGTGTCTACCCTCTGCATGACAAAAACGGCCAGATGGCAGGGAGTCTGGCTGTCATGCGGGACTTGAGCCTGGAGTTGGACTACGGAACGCTGCAAAACAGTTCCCAGTCCACACTGGATTGCCTGCAGAGCGGCGTGGTAGCCATTGACAAGCACTTCAAAATTATGATTTTTAACCCGGCTGCAGAAGGGTTATTCGAACAGACGGCCTCAGATTTGCTCGGCCAGGATGTGAGCAAAGTATTTCCACCTAACTTAGGGCGGCGGTCCCTGGTTGAAACCCTATTGAGCGGAGAAGCTGTGACCAACTATCAGGCCAGTGTGGAAATCAACGGCGCCGTCAAAAGCCTGCTGACCAATACTGCGCTGGTTCGTGACAAACGGGGTCAGGTGGTAGGCGCTGTTGCCGTGTTTACGGATGTGACGGAACAGAGGTACTTCGAGCAAAAAGTGAAAGAACAGGAGAAGCTGGCTGTGGTGGGCCAGATGGCGGCCGGCATGGCCCATGAACTTCGCAATCCTTTAACCACCGTGCGAGGTTTTATTCAATTGGCAAAGGAAAAGATGTTGGGGGATGAAAAGAGCCGCGAGTACTTTGAGCTTATCATGCAGGAAATAGACCGTACCAATAAAATCATCAACGATTTTTTGATATTGGCCAAGCCCAAACCGCCAAGACTTTCCATCCAACCCTTTAATGAACTGCTCAACGTCCTTTTGCCCTTATTTGAAAGCCAGTGTCTCATGGACAATATCAAGATCACCAAGAACATGGCCCCCTCCCTGCCCCCGGTGGTGGTGGACGCCGACCAGATTAAACAGGTGATTCTGAACCTGGTGCAAAACGCGATCCAGGCTATGAGTTATGCAGGCGGTGAATTGAGTGTGGATACCAGGTATGAGGCGGCGGAAGGGATGCTGGTGATGGCTGTCTCCGATACCGGCGTGGGAATCAGCCCTGCCGACTTGAACAAATTGGGTACCCCATTTTATACCACCAAAGATCATGGCACGGGCCTGGGTCTCAGCGTATCCTACCGGATTGTCGAAGCTCACCGAGGTAACATCAGGGTCCAAAGTAAACAAGGGGAAGGAAGCAGGTTTGAAATTCGTTTGCCCGCAGGTTATTTTTAAAAGCTGATTTTTTCAGGTAAAACAATATTTACCGCTTTTAAAGCTCGTAAAGCTTGTGATATAATTAACTTGTCATATTTTACTTAGCCCTCATTCTTGCAGGAGGTTAGTTATATGTTTATGCTGAGCCGTAAGAGGAAAAAGACGATTGCCATAGTGGTTTCAGTGGTGTTGTCGCTGATGTTCATGCTGTCGGTGGTGTCAGGTTATTTTTCCAGTGCCGGTTATCTCTATAACTTCAACTCGCTGCCAGGCAGCAGCGCAGCCCCTGCTGCGCCGGCTCCCGCCCAGACCAGTCCGCTTATCCCGACTACTCAAGGTACCCAGACTACCCCGACTACGTCCGTTGTCCCTACGGTCCCCGCTCATGCCATACCCCAAAAATAAGCCAGGCTGCTTGGTCCGCACCAGCCCCGGGATGTACCCGGGGCTTTTTGTTATAGTTTTACCGCAGGGGTGAAAAACTAATGCCGCTATGAACAGTATAGAACAGTTACAAACCTGGCTGGAGAACCTGGTGATTGCCAAACCGGACCATGGAGTGATGCGCCAGGTGCAAAAGAACCTAAATTTGTTATGCAAAACCGATGGAGGTTTAGGTAAATTGGAGCCTTTGCTGGTTAAACTGGCGGGTATGCAGCGGACCCTAAACCCCCGCACCAAGGAACGGGCAGCATTGGTTTTTGCTGCGGATCACGGAGTGATGGCTGAAAGGGTGAGCCGTTTCCGGGCACCGGACAGCTTGCATATGGTTAAGGGGATATTGCTGGGAAGAACGGCAGTGGGTGTGCTGGCTCAGCGGGCCGGCATACCTTTAAGCTGCTGGGACGTGGGATTGCGGGGAGAAATTGCCCGCCTGCCAGGCGCAGTCCATACTCTGCACCGAGCCAAGGTGACTCAGGGTACCCGGAACATTGCTGTGGGTCCCGCTATGACCGGGGAGCAGTGCGCTGAGGCCCTGCTGGCGGGATGCAGGGCCGTACGGGAACTGCCCGAGGGGACGAAGCTGGTGGTACTGGGTGAAATGGGCATGGGGAATACAACTATTGCAGCAGCCCTGAGCGCGGTGTATTTTGGTCTTGAGCCTGAACAGGTGGTTGGAGCCGGGGCTGGAAACAGGAATCTGGTTATGAAGACAGACGTTGTGCGCAGGGCACTCAAGGCAAATCCGGTACACAAAAACCACCCGTTGGACCTTCTGACAGCTTTAGGAGGACTGGAAGTGTCCGCCCTCGCCGGAGCATGTTTACAGGCGGCGGCTCAGGGCTTTGGAATCATTCTTGACGGGTTTGTAACTTCAGTCTCAGCCCTGACGGCCTGCTGTTTTAAACCCGGGGTAAAAGAATATCTGGTTGCCTCCCACCTTTCACCAGAACCGGGCCACCGCCGGGTTGTACAAGCATTGGAGCTGGCGCCGTTGATGGAACTGGACTTGAGGGTTGGCGAAGGGGCAGGGGCGCTGCTGGTGATTCCTCTGCTTGACCAGGCTGTGGCACTACTAAATGGTATGGCATCCTTTACTGATCTTGGCATCCACCCTGAAAAATGAGTCACTTGGGGACGGTTCTTCGATGACTCACTTTCAAGCCGTGAGTCACTTGGGGATGGTTCTTCAATGACTCACTTTTGAGCCGGATGGCGCTTTTCATGCTATACTTGTTTTGGAGCGCCATCTATTTGGGGTGATGCTTACCGGTCCCCAGGAGTTATATTGAATTGGGAAGTGACAGTGTGGTTAGCGTCAAGCTGAGGCCGGTGGTATTGGACGACATGAAAAAAATGCTGGAGTGGCCGCGCTACGAAGGCAAGACAGACCAGTGGGCCAACCTGCCGGCTGAGTCGTTGGCAGAAGCGGAAGAGTGGCTTCACACTTATCACCAACCTCCCAACTGTTACTGCCTGATCGTGGTCAGTGATGCAGGAGAAGTGGTAGGAAGGTGCAACCTGGCGGTGCTTGATGAGGAAACCGGAGTGGGAGGGATTTTTGGCTTTGTGATCCGGCGGGACATGTCTGACCGGGGCTTTGCCCAGGCCGCGCTGGTACAATTGCTGCGATTCGCTTTTCGGCAGTTGGACATGTCGGCAATCTACCTTTACACCCAGGCGGTAAACCGGAAAGCCCGGCATGTCTATGAAAAGTTTGGCTTTAAGTTTATGGGTTCGCACTATGATTACCGGGATGGCCAAGGTTATGTAAAATTTATTGACCTGGTGGCCTGGCGTGGAGAATGGGAGCAAGATCTCCAAAACAAATAGACAGCATTTTCGATAATTAAAGGGGTTCTGGCCAAGCGTAACGGCCGGAGCCCCTTTGGCATATTCGGGACGGACAAGATTGTGACAGAAAAGCGAACTCAAGGGAAAAAATAAGGAACCGTCGAATCAATGGCTACATACCATACATTAGATATTATCCCATGTATTTCCAATGGGGGGTGTACAAAATGGCAATAGGTGCTGCTGCAGTAGCTGGCGCAGGTGGATTCGGGTTGGGCGGAATTGCCGCTGTGGTAATTGTTATTCTCCTTTTAATTGCCCTCGGGTTGGTCTTTTAATTCTGGTCAGACGCAAAAAGCTTGAAAGGAGTGGAGAGGCATGTATGCTGGATGTTACGGTTATGGAGCGGGCGGTTATGGAGTCGGAGTCGGCAGTTGGTGGGGAATAGGAGCGGTCGTAATTGGAATTTTGATTCTGATTGCCCTTTGCGCCGTATTTTTTGCCGCCTTTTAGCAGGCACGAGGGGATTCAGGTATAGGCGACATAAAGTTCAGGGCCGTAGGAACATGTATTGGCTGATCAGGGGGAACCGCGAGAGGTTCCCCCTTTTGCTGTACCGTTAAATCAAGATTTTGTCAGAGGGATACCTGCAACCTTTAACGCTGTGTCCCAATCGGACATAGTATAAAGGGAGGATATGCCATTAATTCCCAGAAAGGGGGTGCATTTATATGGCATTTGCAGCAGCTGGCGGTGGTGGCGGCTGGTGGGGTGGAATTGCCGCCGTGGTTATCGTTATCCTTCTGTTAATTGCTATCG
>JAJYNB010000422.1 GCA_021786555.1 Bacillota bacterium
TTTCCTCGCACTGGTACTGGAGTACGATGTAAGAGAGAATGGCGCGGAGAAGAGGGCCAGAAGGGTAGTTGTCCGCCCCAAAGTAATTGATGCTATGCTGATGGCAGCAAACTCCCCGGAAGTAGTCCTCCCGGTCAAACTTAAAGTTCCCTCTGCCAGTCCCTGCAGCAGTGAAAAAACCAGGTACCGCCTCGAGGCCGGGGTGGAACAGGGGGGTTCCTTGGTTTCAGCCGATGCCATAGGGCTGAATGTAGAACCAAATGTTTATACAAGGATGCTGTTTGAGGCACTAAACATGCAGGGATTTCTGGAAAAGCCGCACGGCGGGGGGTACATAAACCGTTACCAAAGGTTTAGCTACGAGTCAACGGGTGAACTGGCCCAAAGCCTGGGCGAACTGGCCCTATTCGTCCAAAGCGGAGAGCAGGAATTGGATGTGATTCTGGATGTCAGCAAACGCAAGGAGGGTGATGCCAAGGGCCAAGCCAGGTTCAAGCTGCCCTATGCCAGGATGCAAAGCCCAGAACAGGTGTCGATGACCTTCCAGCAGATTTTCAAGCAAATATGAGCAGGTTCGCCCGGGATACACTCCCGGGTTTTTTTGTTGCCGTCTATAGGTGGGTAAACTATCATGACCGGATTCTGCAGGCGAAAACCCAACCAGCATCAGCCTGGATTAACCCTTTTAAAGGAGATGCAAACAGGTTACAATAGAGGGCAGTGGTAATGAGGTGATACAGAATGCAAATCACCAGCAACAGCCCGGCAGACACACTGGCCCTGGGTGAAATACTGGGCAGACTGGCCAGGCCGGGCGATATTTACTGCCTGCTGGGTGAACTGGGAGCGGGCAAGACCGCCCTGGCCCAGGGAATCGGACGGGGACTGGGGATAGAGGATCCGGTAAGCAGTCCGACCTTTACCCTTATTCATGAGTACAAGGGGCGCATGCCCCTCTATCATATGGATCTTTACCGTATGGCCGCCCCGGAAGAAGGAGAAGAACTGGGACTGCAAGAATATTTTTGGGGGCACGGACTCTGTGTGGTGGAGTGGCCTCAGGCAGCGGCTGAACTGCTGCCGGCGGATATTTTGCAGGTGGAACTGCGCTTTGCGGGAGACTCGAGAGAAATCGAGCTTGCTGCCCATGGTTCCCGTTCGCAGCAAATAGTTGAGGAAGTGACCAGACTTGTGGATTCTGAGCATTGACACAGCAACAAAAGTTACTGGATTGGCAGTCCACTTTAAGTGCGGTTTGGTGGCGGAATCCTTTTTGCACACGGGTAAAACCCATTCCGAGCGGCTGATGCCCATGGTACTGCAGCTCCTTGAGCAGGCGGGAATTGGCTTTGGGGACTTAGAGGCGGTGGCTGTCTCTTCGGGGCCGGGATCTTTCACCGGCCTGCGCATTGGTATGGCTACGGCCAAGGGGATCGCCCAGGTTAGGAAGATTCCCCTTATCGGTATAAATACTCTGGATGCCCTGGCCCAAAACGGCCTGGGGTTTGAGGGTCTGGTGGCGCCGGTTTTAGACGCACGCAAGGATGAGGTATATACAGCCTTATATGGCATCAGGGGCAGGGAAATCTCCTTGATTGGTCAGTATGAGGCGGTAAGCCCTGCGGTTCTGGCGGAAAGGTTGGGGTCGGGACGGGAAAGAGTATTGTTTGTGGGTGACGCCGTCCCTGTGTACAGGGAGCTGCTGGAGGCCCGACTGGGTGAAGGGGCGGTTTTCCTGCCTGACAGCCGGAGTTTGCCCCGGGGGGCCCACGTGGGTGCCTTGGCAGCAGAGCGCCTGGCCCGGGGCGAGCGCGATGACATATATACTTTGAAGCCATTCTACATCAGGCCGTCGGAGGCAGAAGCAACCTGGGCCAAAAAGTTTGGCCAGGGGGGATAGACAGTGGAAGCAAGGGCGGAAGAAGAATATTCAGTCGTAGCAATGCAGCTTCACCACCTGGACAAGGTCCTGAAAATAGAGGAACAGTCCTTTCCCACTCCCTGGTCCCGCTACGCTTTTACCTGTGAACTCCTGGACAATGACTTTGCCCGTTATTACTGCTTGCTGCACGGGGACGAGGTTGTGGGGTATATGGGTTTATGGGTGATTTTGGACGAGGGACATATTACCAATGTGGCCATACACCCGGAGTACCGCAACCACAGGCTGGGGGAGTTTCTGATGCGCCATGTGATGCTGCGCTGCCAGAGCAGCGGGGTGCAGCGCATGACCCTGGAAGTGCGGGTTTCCAACCGGGCAGCCCAGAGTCTGTATAAACGACTGGGTTTTGCCGATGTGGGTGTGCGCAGGGGCTATTACACCGATACCGGGGAAGATGCCATGATTATGTGGAAGGATATCCTGTGACCGGGGGGACAGAGTTGAGGCGCAATTTGATTTTAGCAATTGAGACCAGCTGTGATGAAACAGCGGCGTCCGTAATCGAAAACGGGCAGTTGATCAGGTCCAACATAATCTCATCCCAAATCGCTGTACACCAAAAGTTCGGGGGAGTGGTACCTGAGATTGCTTCCCGGCACCACTTGGAAAATCTCCCCTGGGTGGTGGATCAAGCTTTGGAACAGGCGAAGGTGTCCTTTGCCGGGCTTGACGCTGCGGCGGTTACCTACGGGCCGGGGCTGGTGGGAGCCCTGCTGGTAGGAGTATCCGGGGCCAAGGCTATGGCAGCAGCCCAGGGCATCCCCCTGATTGGGGTCAACCATATAGAGGGGCATATCTATGCCAACTTTCTAGCCCATTCGGACTTGAGTTTTCCTTTGTTGTGCCTGTTGGTGTCCGGGGGGCATACTCACCTGGTGGTGCTGGAAGGACACGGCAAATACCGGGTCTTGGGCCGGACCAGGGATGACGCGGCGGGGGAAGCGTTCGACAAGGTGGCCAGGGCTATGGGTTTGGGATATCCGGGGGGACCTAAAATTCAGGCGGCAGCTGCTAACGGAGACGGAACCCGGGTTGATTTACCCCGGGCCTGGCTGGAAGCGGGCAGCCTGGATTTCAGTTTTTCCGGGCTGAAATCGGCGGTGCTGAATTATCTCAACCGGGCGGCGCAAAAGGGTGAGGAGGTCAACAAAGACGATCTGGCGGCCGGTTTTCAACAGGCGGTCGTAGATGTCCTGGTAGGGAAAACTCTAACAGCGGTAAAGCAAAGCGGGGTGGGTACGGTCCTGCTGGCCGGCGGGGTGGCAGCTAACCAGGCTCTGCGCCAGGAACTGGGGCGCGCTTGCCGGAAGGAGGGGCTTCAGTTCTTTTACCCTCCGGTGGAACTCTGCACCGATAACGCAGCCATGATCGGCTGCGCCGCATATTACAAGTTTCTCGCCGGAGAGTTTGCGGGGCCGGATTTAAACGCTGTGCCGGGAATGACGCTGGCATAGCCAACAGAAGTCAGAAGTCAGGAGTCAGGAGACAGGAGTCAGAAACCCATCCCCTATGGAACCACAAATGAATTAAAATTTTTTGCCTGAGGTTCAGGAAAGAATGAGTCATCCGGAAGCATTCTGAATTCTGACTCCTGACTCCTGAATACTTAACCCGATAAGCACACACTCGTGTGCTTTTTTGTGCCTGCTCATGTAACCAAATACAGTAGAATCGGATATTATGGATTGTGGGCCCTGGTTTTGTACCATTGCTTCCCGGGAAGGGTAATTTTAATTTGGGTTAATGCAGACTGGGATAATGTTTTGTAACCTTTCACAACCCGTCAAAATACTATATATCAGGAATTTGTCCTACCGGGCAGGACATATCCCACAAGAATCAACCATTAAGCAAAGGAGGGAACACAATGTCCGCAAAATCAATCAGAGGACTGCTCAGGCGCCTGTATAAGAATGGCAATACCGTTACTGTGGTTAGGGAGGACCCCAACAGCCCTGCCGGTGGTGCATCGGGCTTAGTGGCCGGTACCATATTAGCGGTCCATGAAACCTTTGTGGTTATCCGGTCATCCACAGATAGTTCGAACCACGCTATCCCTTATGAAGAGATAACGGACGTCAGGTATTAAGGTTCTTTTATCAAGCCTACCAACATGGTAGGCTTTACTTACTAACGTCATCCTGACCATGGTAGGATAGTCCCGCTTGTGGATAACCCGGGGCTTTCACACAGAAAACCTGTTCTGTGGATAGAGTAAATCGGGACGTGCTTGTGGATAATGTGAATAACTCTGTTAATAACCTGATTTATCAGGTTTTTTTTTGTGTTAAAAATGTGAATTCGGATTTTTTAGTTGTAATCCACAGCTGCTGTGGATAATGTGGATAAGTGCAAAAATTAGCTGAATTATAGACCGGGGGTTGTGGAAAAACTGTTATTGTTATGCAATTCACTATGTTCGTATACAGACAGGACAGGGGTTCTGCCAGATGAAAAAAGTGCTTGTGGTTAAGGATTCTGACCGCTGTATTGGGTGTTACAGCTGTATGCTGGCTTGCGCCAGGTTGGTGCAAACCAGTTATTCGCCGCTGCGCAGCGCCATCCAGGTGCGCACCAGGGGGGGATTGCAAGGTAAATTCGCAATCAACTCATGCCGTGGCTGCCGGGAAGCATTGTGTGTAGAGAGTTGTCCAACTGGGGCACTTAGAGCCAGGGAGGGCGGAGGTGCGGTTCTGTGCGAGGATGAATGCCGGGGGTGCGGCAGGTGTGCTGATGCCTGCCCAGTGCAGGCGCTTAATATGGGGGGCGGTCATCCCCTGGTCTGCCGCCACTGCGGAGCCTGTACTTCCTTTTGCCCGCACGGTGTGCTGGAGCTTGGCGGGTCCGACCTGCAGGAGGACATATGATAGGGAGACGTCCAAAGGTTCTGGAGATTAACCTCACTACGGAGGAAGCTGCTGTCCATGTAAGGGATGATTTGGGGGGCAGCTTAGGGGGGAGCGGTCTGGCCGCGACCCTGTTCGCGGCAGCGGTTGACTATGAGCAGGATGCCCTGTCCCCCTCCCAACCAATAGTTATGGCCATTGGGCCTCTTACCGGCATTTTCCCGGTAATAACCAAGGTGGTCTCCATGTTCCGCTCTCCGCTCACCGGAGGGTTAGGGGAGAGCCATGCCGGGATGCGGCTCGGCATGGCTCTCCGGTTTGCCGGTTATGATGCTGTCTTGATCAAGGGACGGGCCAGGAGGCCCGTATACCTGGTGATAAGCTCCCGCGGTGTACAAGTAAAGCCTGCCGGTCCCCTGTGGGGCATGACTGTGGAGGAGACCGGGAGAATCCTGCGGGAAATTGAGGGGTGTGAAGGACACCGCAGCTGCCTGAGAATCGGCCCAGCCGGCGAAAGGCTGGTAAGGTTTGCCGGAGTGAATGTGGACACGTACAGGCATTTCGGCCGTCTGGGGCTGGGAGCGGTATTTGGCAGCAAACAATTGAAGGGGATAGTGGTTCAGGGGGATCTGACGGACTTTCCGGTAGAGTTTCCCCGGGAGTACAAGAAGGTGTATGAGGAAGCCTACAGCAGGGTGACCGGCACCGAAGTGATGGAAAAATACCACGGCCTGGGGACATCAGGGAATGTGCTGGCCTTAAATGAATTAAAGGCCTTGCCGACCAGGAACCTGCAGTCCAGCAGGTTTGAGGGGGCTAAGGAAATAAGCGGGGAGGAGTTTGCCGAACACAACCTGCTGCGCAAGCTTGCCTGCGCGGGATGCCCGGTGGGGTGTATTCATTTGGCCCTGCACCGGACCAGTTTCGGCTCCGGTCAGGAGTATGAGTTTAACCAACTGGCCTATGACCACGAACTACTGTACGCCCTGGGTTCAATGCTCGGCCTTGCCTCCCGCCAGGATGTTTTATGCCTGATTCAGGCAGTGGAGCAGGCCGGGCTTGACGCAATTTCCACCGGGGTGGCCCTGGCCTGGGCCACAGAGGCTCTGGCCAGAGGGCTGATTACAGAGGCAGAGTTGGGCTGCCGGCTGGATTTCGGAGATTTAGGCGGCTATCTTAAAGCTGTAGTAGGGGTTGTGCGGCAGGAGAGTGAGCTGTACCGGGTATTGGCCCTGGGTACAGCAGCTGCGGCGGCGCGGTACGGCGGGAAGGGCTTCGCCCTGGTTTTGGGAGGAAACGAAGCAGCCGGCTATCATACGGGCTATGCCAATATGGTGGGCCAGGCGGTGGGAGCGCGGCATTCTCATCTGGATAACGCAGGCTACTCCCTGGACCAGGAGTCCGGACTAAGTTTGGACCAATTGGCCTCAAAGCTGGTACAGGAGGAGTTGGAACGGAACGTGTTGACATCTCTCTGCATCTGCCTGTTTGCCCGCAAAGCCTATGATTTTGATCTGGTGGAAAGGGCTTTGGGATCTGTGGGAATAGAATGGTCCCAAAGGGACCTGTACGAGCTCGGCAGGAGGATTTTCCTGCAAAAGAGGGATATACAGCGGAGGCTTGGATTTAAACAGGAAAACGTACAGTTTCCCCGCCGCTTTTTCGAGACTCCTTCTCTCAACGGCATGCTGGAACCCTGGCAGGCTGAAAGACTGCTCGGGGAATACCTGACGAAGGTGGACCAGCTGCGGATGGGAACCCTGCCGGGAGGCTGGGTAACCGCCACATGAAACGTTCATGACCTTTTGAAAATACGTTCCCGTCAGGCCCATAAGCAGCTGACTCAAAAAACATCCGTCTAGAGTATGACAGAAAACAAGGCAGGAATTTGCCTGCCCAGAAGGAAAAGGAAGTATGTGGAAAGAATAAGACAGGAGCAGCTGTTTTCGAAAGGAGTGGGGAAACAAGTTGAACAGGCCGTTGATTTTTGCCTTACTGGCGGTGCTGGGGGTTTTGTTGGTGGGACTGATCCTGAATTCCAGCAAGGCGGCAGTTACCCGCGGTGAACGGGACAGGTTGAGTGAAGCCGGC
>JAJYNB010000065.1 GCA_021786555.1 Bacillota bacterium
GATCTAGTGCGGTTAAATTTAATATGTCTACTCGCAAGTTGTTAGCCAAGAACTCTCTGCAGGTGGCTCTGCTGCTTGGGCTGAGCACTGTGTTAGGGTTTATGCGGGAATCGGTTATCGCTTACAAATTTGGCGCCGGCGGAAGTGTGGATGCCTATCTGATAGCTATGATCATACCAACCTTGTTCATCAACCTTGTTAAAGTATCCGTAACGAACACTTTTGTCCCGGTTTTTACTCGTTACCTTAAAAACAATCAGGTTGAACTGGCATGGGAAATGACCAACACAGTGATTTCCGTGCTCTTTGTAATTCTTGTGGGTATAATGGCTTTGCTTTTCGCGGCCTCCGCTGAACTGGTGAATTTCGTTGCGCCCAGTTACGCCGGTCCCCAGGCTGCCTTAACCGTAAAACTGTCACAGCTTCTTTTGCCCACTGTGGTTTTCAGTTCATTGCTCGGAATTTTAGTCGGTGTAAACAATGCCCACTACTCGTTTTTTGCCCCCTCCGCAATCGGAGTGGTTTCCAACCTGATTACTATCGTAAGTACGCTTGTCTTGGGCGGAATTTGGGGAATTTACGGGTTGGCCGCCGGGACTGTGATTGGGGTGATCACTCAATTCTTGATTCAAATTCCGTCCATGTACAAGCACGGTTTTAGTTTTCGCTTTCAGCTTAATCTTACAAACCCTGGCGTCCGGGAGATGATGCTGCTTATCGGGCCATTCATTCTCTCTGGCACAGCCTCCCAGATCAGTCTTGTCGTCAACCGGGTACTGGCCGCCGGTTTGCCGTCAGGGGCGGTTTCAGCCTTGTATTTTGCCAACAGACTAGTCTCTCTGCCGCAAAATGTTTTCGCTACAGCAGTGGGGATGGTGGTTTATCCGATGCTCGTAAGCGCTGCAACCCAAAGGGATTGGGATGCAGTGGTTGAAGGCTTAAACCAGGCTATTCGCCTTTTGCTGCTAATATTGCTGCCTGCGGCTGCGGGCATCTTTGCTTTGAGGGAACCTTTGGTGCATTTGTTTTTTCAACACGGGGCCTTTTCGGCCAGGGACACCGTGGTTACAGCTGAAACGGTGCCCTTTTTTCTGGGAACCATCATCTTCCAAGCCATGCTAACGGTACTAGTCAATATTTGCTATGCAACCAGGAAAATGTGGACTGCTATAAGTTCGGGTGCAGTTGCTGTCGGGGTCAACGTATTGTTAAGCCTGCTTTTGGTCCACCCCTTGCAGCAAAAGGGCTTGGCTTTGGCGAACTCGCTTTCAGCTGTAGTTAATTTTATTTTGGTTGCCTTAGGAGTCTTCAGACTCTTAAGTTCACATGTACATGCCAAAGTTAAAATGTCATTGCGAGGCTTGGTTGATTTTGTTGTGCGGGTTGGCACAGCGGTAATAGTTATGGGAGTGAGTGTTATGACATACCGCCAAATGTTTTTTACAAGGTTTAGCGGGCCTGCAGGTTCAGCGTTATTCAGTTTGAGCGCCGTTTTAGTCGGAATGCTTATTTATATAAGCGTGACTTATATTTTGCGGGTTGAAGAAGTGAACATAGGGCTGCGCTGGGCCGTGGCGAAAACGCATTTTCGGCGCAAGGGTTCGGCAAGCGGCAAACGATTCAAGGCAAGTTAATACGATATCTCAACCATGGTACAGACACAACTGCTTGATGCTGTAGACGAAATTTCAGGTATTGCTCGCGCAGCGCTTCAAGGTCAAGGGCACTGCCGCTGTCGTAAAAGCCTTGGAGAGCTTTGACGTTGTAGCCTTTTGTCAATCCAACATGCCACTGGCCGGTGCGGCTAAGCGCTGCGTAAAAAATTTGGTAGTACCCGTTATTTTTGACCAAAGAGGAACGGTATATTTCCTTGTTATCCCAGGACGAAGGGTCTGAGCTC
Organism: Bacillota bacterium; assembly: GCA_021786555.1. Taxonomy (GTDB): domain Bacteria; phylum Bacillota; class Desulfitobacteriia; order Desulfitobacteriales; family JAJXUE01; genus JAJZPO01. The sequence continues at coordinate 1,901 of JAJYNB010000065.1, forward strand.
GGCTTAAGGATAACAAAGGCGGTGCCAAAGTTCTTAGGATCAGATGAACTGGCGTAGGACAAAACCTGTGAGTCGTCTTTGAAATGATCCGGCTGAAAATTGGATACCAGCATTTCGTAACCGCTGTCACTATGAATAACGTCGATATGCCATGCATACCCGCCGTTATCAAAGTTGATTTTCACTGTCTCCGGCGTCGTCCAGTTTGCTGCGTCTACACTTTCCTGATAAAGGATTTGGTTATCAAACCCATTCACCCACCAAAGTTTGTATTTGTTATCTTCATATGCGACTGCTGGGCTGAGATACTGCTGCGTGCCGTCTTCATTCTGTAGAACAGTTTGGGCAGAACTCCAATGGATGCCGTCCAGGGAGGTTTTGCGATAAATAATGTTGGTTTTACTGCCATGATTGTATCTGTACCATAGTTCCATGACATTGTTGACAAGAACCAGATGCGGATCGCTGTTGTGACCTCCGCTTCCCACGTCAGGGGGGGCAGGGACCACAGGGTTGGTAAGGCCTGCCGGTATTAGCCAACGTTTCCCGTCAGTTGAGACCGCTATACTTGGGTTTTCAAATTCTTCATTGCTCTTTGGGTAAGGCGTAAAAGCCATCCAATATTGAAAGTTGTTCCAACCAGGAGTGGGTATGTAAAGTACCTTCGGGTGAGTTATCTGGTAACTGCCCTCATAGGTGGGAATGATTAGGTAGGCCTTTGAGTTGGCGCCCAGGCCTGTGATTGTTTGATAACCTAGTGCGGTTGTTGCAACCAGAAGCAAAAGTACAAGAATCATTACCACTGGCCGTAACTTAAAGCGCATCTGCGAGTGTCCCCCTCTGTTCATTGGTAATGACTGGTATATTCGAGGAAATCATTGGTAATCCTGCAAAATCTTAACTTGTCCGCATTAAAGTAGGCCAGCAAAAGGGGCTGTCCTAAAACTGTAGCTGAGTTTTAGGACAGCCCCTTTTATGATGGTTAATCAAAGAGTATTGGGCCACTCACACGATTAGTTTGAAGCCATTAAATGCCGGCGCCTTTACTTGGGGTTTGCATGGGCAGGGATTGGTTTGCCGTCTCACCTTTAGCCCCTGGATTGGTATGCCTAAGCACAATGACGACGGAAAAACCCGTTAAGGCCAGCCCGATTACAATGGCTGCTGCCTGGCCGAGCTTCAAGGCCGGGATATAAACGGCCTGAATTTTTCCGTCAGAGTTTTTCAGTCCCAGGCCGAGCAGCAGCGAATGGAAGCCCGGGACAAAGCGCAGGCGGTACATAATGTGTCCGGTCAGGACGAGTGGGATAAAGGCGAAGGCCAACTTGATCCGGCGTGATGCCGCCTTGGTTTTGAAGGGCTGGACAATCAGCCAGGTGAGCAAGCCCGCGATCACTGCGGTACCCCAGTAGGCGAGGCTGAACCACAACCGCCACTGCTGCAGGGAGAGTAGAGATTCAAAGTAGGTGACTGGAAGCAAGATTGCCAAGGTTACACCGATAAATACGGCATAGCCCTGGTTGACCCTGACCAGGTGCCATACCTCCCTGGCGGGCACCCTAAGGTTGATGTTGATAGCGCCGTTTGGGCAATTTTGCACGCAGTGAAAGCACAACTTGCAGGCCAGATTGTTATCAAGATAAGGGGCGTGCTGCGACATGGGACAGCCGCTCACCTTGGCAGTTCCCCGGTAGCAGTCGTGCGTGGTGCATTTGTTGAGACAGATTGTGGCGTCCGCTCTCACCTCCAGCATGGAGCCAATGGAAGCCATCCCAACAAACCCTCCTAAGGGGCAGAGGTGGTGGCACCAGGCGTGGCGCGTAAAGATTATGCCGAAGAGGATTGCGGCCAACTGGATGGAAAGCAGCAGGATTACCGTGTAGCCAGGGCGTGCCCGCATGCCTGTAACAGCTTCAACCCAGAAGATCAGCAGGAATAAAAAGGTAACAATCAGGTAATCGTACTTTTTTAACAGATCTGGGACCGGCTTGTTCCAGTGAACCTTTTTTTGCGCATAATCCATAACTGCAGCGAAGGGGCAGACTGTGCACCACACCCGGCCGATAAAGGGGGAGAGCACTGTCAGGGCCGGCCACCATAAGCCCCAAACCAGGGCGAACAAAGTAGCGGCTAAAAAAGTTTTGGGCAACAAGAGAAGAAGTAAAATGATACCAAAGAAACCGGCGGTGGTGATGCGCTGCAGCCAGAGCACAAAGGTACCCTGCTTAAAGAGCTTCTCCAGCGTGGGCCAGGACAATAGATTAACGGACCTGCCGATTTTTTGGGCAGTAGGGCCAAAGAATATGTGTTCCAAACCGATTACGTCATCTTCGGCCAGGAAAAAGGCGCGTTCGATGACTTGAATCAACTCGGTAACATTGCCCTGACGGTAGTTGTGGGACAAAAGCAATTTTGTAGCTTCCTGGTTTAGAACTGGAGGTTTGCGTTTGTGCTTAAGGGCCAGCTTTTCCAGTATTCCCTGGGCAATGACCGGGATATCTCTTTTGCGCTCCCGCAAGGGGGTGATTTTATAAGTTTGGCCAAAACAGGCCCGCAGTTCAGGGGTCAGCTTAGGGGATAACTCGGGCTCCGCTATCAGACTGCCCACGATGAGGCAGTTTTCCCTGCGGCTCTCTAAAGACTGGGCCAGCTTCAACTGGGCCCTGGGAGAGATCATGTCTATTTCCCTGATCAGCAGGGTCCCTCCCTCGGCAATTTCCAACAGGGAGCTGCTCCTAAATTCCTGAGAATCGTGTTCACCGGCGTCCAGGATCTGGTCTCCCCACTGCTGGTTGAAATTTCGCCCATCCACTACCACAAAAGGGGCTGCTTCACCGTACCGCCCCTTGTGCAGATACCAAGCCATCATTTGACGACCCGTGCCCCGTTCGCCCACCAGCAGCAGGTGTTCATGGTTGCGGGCTAGTTCAGCCAGCTTGTTTTCCACTTCCCGGGTGGTCTTGGCGCTGCCCCAGAGGCCGTAAAATTTATCTTCATATTGGGTAAGCTGCAAAGCGGAACGCATAAACTCCCGGTGCTTGGCCTCCCACACATAATAGTTAACTTTGTTTAGGCTGTGGGACAGTTTTTCAATAAACTTTTGATAGAGTTTGGGCCAGCGCATCAACATCCGGGCAAAATCATCCGCTTCCATGGCCAAAACCCGGCACTTTTCCAGGCAGCGGATGGTAGTGGGGGCTGGCTTATCGGTAAACAGGGAGATTTCCCCGAAGGCGTCCCCGGGGCCGAAGGAATTCACCTGCCATGAGTTGTGGCCCGTCCTGGTGACCAGGGCTTCGGCCTTGCCTTCAGCCAGGACATAAAACCGGAGGTGATCCTGCCCTTGTTTCACAATATCGTAACCTGCGGCATATTCCTCCCAGTGAAAATCACCGGCAAGTTCAGTTAAATCAGGGCTGGATAAGTCGGAAAGAAATTCTACTTTCGACAAAAAATATACTTTGTTGTCTGTCATAAGAATCCTCCACATACAGTAGCCCAATTTGTACTAAAACAAAAGCCTGAAAATTCGCACGATAAGTTGCTTTTGTTCCATCATAACTGATGGAAACCGCTTTGCCAACACTCCAAAAGGTAGAAAACTCAAAATGAAATCTGGAGTTTAAAAAACTGCGGTTTAGATTAAAAATTCCTCTTGTGAAATACACTAATAACAACGAGGGGGAGCGTAGTGCAGTCCAGTGTAATCCGGCTTGTGTTAAGACCCCGGTTTCTGATACCATGGAAGGGGTAGTGACAGACTGAGGGAGAAGTTGCAATGCTGTACAGCGGTGTTTTGTTCATCTTTGCCGGGTTGGCTGAAATCGGGGGAGGTTACCTGATATGGCTGTGGCTGAGAGAGGGAAGATCTTATGTCTACGGGCTGATTGGGGCACTGGTGCTTGTCCTGTACGGCATAATTCCTACCCTGCAGAAATTCCCCAATTTTGGCAGGGTCTATGCGGCTTATGGCGGAGTGTTCGTCACCCTGGCTGTACTTTGGGGCTGGGGCATTGACCGAAAAACGCCTGACTTTTTCGATTGGATCGGAGTAATTTTGTGCCTTGCCGGTGTGGGCGTAATGTTGTGGGCGCCAAGATCGTAAATTTTCTAACAGGGATTAGTTCAAAAGGATGATTGAGAAACGCAACTTCATGGAAAGATAAACGTATACACTATAGACTTGTCATTGGAAACCCATTTCCCATATGATGATTTGGCTGAAGGTCAGATTATTTAAAGGAAACTCTAAGGTAAATTTGGTTTAATATGTAGAAGTAATTAATGTTTCAAGGGGGTTTGCCGGGTGAAGAACTTAAGGGTCCTGGTTTTCTCAGCAGCTTTCGGCTCAGGCCATGTACGGGCAGCTGAGGCAGTGATTGAGGCAATCCGCGGTAAGGTACCCGCGGCTGAAATAATTCACATGGATTTTGGCGAGTTGATTAGCAAACCGGTTAATTTGGCGATTAAAAGCGCCTATATAGAACTAATCAAGCACACCCCAAGACTATGGGGGAAGTTTTACTACCGGACGGCTAAGATTTCCGTGGACTCGCTGTTTCAACGTTGGTTAAACAAATTGGGGCGCACTGAATTCACCAAGTTCGTGCGCATGGTCGAGCCTGACCTGATTGTCTGCACCTATCCCACGGTTGCCGGAATCCTGGCCCAGTTAATGATTAACAAAGTACTGGATGTCCCCCTGACCACTGTAATAACGGATTACGCCGTTCACAGCCAGTGGATTCACCCGGGTGTTGACTTGTACATTGTGGGTTGTGAGGAGGTGCGCCGGGGACTGGTCTCACGCGGAATTGACCATGACAAGATTAAAGTCACCGGCATTCCGGTGAGCCCGAAATTTGAACGCAAGTTAAACCGCAACGAGATTGCCGCCGGCATGGGTTTGAAGCCGAACCGCCTGACGTTCCTGGTTATGGGCGGGGCCTATGGGGTATTGGCTGGAGCCAAGGAA
>JAJYNB010000060.1 GCA_021786555.1 Bacillota bacterium
CGGGGTTTTCCTTAAAAAGCCGTTGTTGGCCAAAAAAGATTGAGGATACTAAGACTGCTGTCCGACCAGTTTGCTGTCATTGTTTGTGCTTGACACGGTGGTGCCGGCAGTTTTACGACGGCGCAGCTGTTCCCGCAGGGCACAGGGTGCGCAGTATTTAGCCCCCGTCTTGGGGGGATTTTTGCCGCACGCTTGACATAAACCCTGTTCCCGGTACCTGTACTTGATTTTAGCTGTGGCAGCCCGTACTTTGGCGTTGCAGCTGATACAAGTAAATCCTTCCCGGTCCAACTCTCCGCCGCAGCGTGGGCATATGCGGGAAACTACCCGGTCGGATTTGAATCTGGCGCTGTATTCGTTATGATGCTCAGCGCATTTGGAGCAGTAATATTTCCCTGGCCGGTCATTTGTTTCACCACAATAGGGGCATAGACCTGCTGCCCTGCGCTCTGCTCTTAGATTACGCATCATTTTAGCTGCATTTGTCACTGTTTTTCACCTTGCTGCAATCTAAATGCTGTAGTTTTTATTATTGCCGTTGAAGGATGTACCTTATGCTTTGGCCCTCTTAAAATCCGGGCTTCTTTGGCAGGAAAAAGCCCTTAGTATCCCGAAATTAGTTCCTGGATCGATTGGGCTTGGTCATATGGGGGTATGCGAGTGAGTCAAAAGTATTGCAAACATTTCGAGGTGCATTTATTACGAGGTCAACAAATACAGGGAGGCCACGCCCGTCAGCATATTGAACTACCTGGAGGAGGCGGCTGTAGCCCACTCGGAGGAGGTGGGTTTTGGCCCAGACAGGTTAAAGTCTGAGGGCTTCGGCTGGGTGCTAAACCTGCGTGAAAAAAAAGGTGAGCTGGAGGAAACAATCGAAAGTATGGTTTGGCTTTTTGCGCCTGAACCTTTATAATATGTAACGTACAAAACCTTGTGAACTGGAGTGTAAGTCATGGAAGAATATCTCGCGAAAATGAAAGAATATCTTAGCATGGAGTCTGAACTGCCGTATGAAGACTTTAACCAGTATTTTCAGGATTATACCGGCTATCTAAGCAACAGCTACGAGCAGTTTGACCAGGACGCCTGCGTCAAGGCCAAGTTTGTGGCTGCGATTTTGCACGCAAACAGTGAAGACCGGTCTAAACGCAAGGGTCCCCTGGCAAAAAAATATCGCAAGATGAGCGAAAAGAGCAAGCTTTGGACCGATGCTTTAAACTACAGACTGTTGAAAACGGGCATGAGCCAACAGGAAATTGACCAGGCCAACAAAGCTTTCAGTGATTCCATCTGAGTAAATGATTTTAAGATTTCAAAGAGCCTGCAGTGCGAAAGCTGCAGGCTCTTTGAGCTTCTGCAATTCCCTGTTCGTTCACAGCCCTGACTTCTGCGTCAAACTCCTTGAAATAGAATATCAGCAGTTTGCAGCTGTTGTCCAGCTTGCCGAAGGCCGATTGCCCGGGTGAGTAGGCTTTGGTAAACACCCTAAAACCCCTTTCGATCTCTTGTGAAGTATTGTAATGGTCGAAGGATGTTATAGTCAATGGTTTGAATTTATACTTGGTTTGCTCTAAGTCTTTCGATCAGCTGTTTTAGGTCCGGGGCCAGGTCCGCGCGAAACTCCACCGGGCTGCCTGATCTGGGGTTAACAAATCGAAAACGGTGGGAGTGCAGGGCCTGGCGGCTGATCAGGGCGTCGGAGCCGCCGTAGAGGGTGTCCCCCAGCAAGGGATGCCCCAGGTAACTCATATGTACCCGGATTTGGTGGGTTCTGCCTGTCTCCAGATGTAAACTGACTAGAGTCACCTTCCCCAACCTTTCTAATACCCGGTAACTGGTAATGGCGCTCTGGCCGTCCTCAGAAACCTCACGTTCCATTATACTGTCCGGTTTGCGCCCGATGGGTGCGTCAATACGTCCCCCCTCCCGGGCGATCTCGCCTTCCACCAAGGCTAGGTACTCCCGCTCTACGCTGTGATGGTTGAACTGCTTGTAGAGGCTTTGATGGACAAATTGGTTTTTCCCTACTAACACCAGGCCGGAGGTGTTGCGGTCCAGGCGGTGGATGGGCCGGAATTTCGCCCTGGCACCCTGGCTCTGCCAGTAATAGACCACCCCGTTAGCCAGGGTACCGCTTCTCTCCTGGCCAACGGGATGCATCAGCACTCCGGCGGGCTTGTTGAGGACCAGGAAATCCTGGTCCTCATGGATAATGTCCAGTTCCATCCGTTCCGCCGCGATGGAACTTTCCTCCTCGAAATCGATCTCAACCGTGATTATGTCGCCAGGCTGCGCCAGCTGGGTCAGATATACCGGTTCACCATTCAGCCTGACCCGGTCGTTTTCCCTGACGCGTTGAATCAGGGCCCACGAGAGGCCGAGACGCGAGTACAGGATGTGACGCAGGCGGTGCCCTGCATCCTCCGGCGGTACTGTGTATTGCAGTGGTGCAGACAACTTAACCCCATCCTTTCCGCTCTATAGTCAGGCAAATCTCCGCCCAGCCGGTCTCGCCAAGGGGACTATGATCCAACGGCCTTACTGATTTCTGAGGCAAGTATTGGCTAATCCCTGCCGGCTCCAAACCCTGTCAAGATAATTAGAGCAGCCTAAGTTCCTGGATTCTTTTCGCCCCAGGAGGGTGTATATGGCGGATATGGCTTGACTGCTGAAGTAGAAGAGTCTATACTCGCATTAAATCATACTAATCATATTTTTCACATTTGGGGAGGTGCTTATGTGCATCACCATGGTATAAATGGGCATAGTAAATGCTACGGATCCACTGTTGTGGGGGAGCGTGGCCAGGTCGTGATACCCGCCGAGGCGCGGGAGGAACTGCGAATCGGGCCGGGTGAGAAACTGATAGTGTTTGGCAATCCCCGCCGCGGTATGGTTGTCCTGTTCAAAGGGGACATCATGGCCCGCTTTACTGAAGCCCTCATGGGCCGCTTTCATTCTGTGGAGCGCTTGTTCCGGGAAATCTCTTCTCCGGACAATGCCGGGACTTCGACCGGCGGGGATGAGCCTCAAAATAAGGGAGAGTAGCTGGGGAAGGAAGGATTGACCGCATGTCGTGGCTTTTAAATATCCGTCGTTCCTGGAATATTCTCGCCTTGTTTGGCGGTTTTTTCCTGGAAATCGGCTGGTTCAAGCTGCTGCGCCGTTTTAAAGGAGAAGAGCAGGTAAAGGCCAGATTGAAACAGCTTTATACCAATCAGGCTGTCCGTTTCCGGAAAACTGCCCTGGACATGGAAGGTTTGCTGATCAAAGTAGGACAGTTCTTCAGTACCAGAGTGGATGTACTGCCCGAGGAATATACCCGGGAATTGGCGCAATTGCAGGACGAGGTGCCGCCTGTCCCTTTTGAGGGAGTCCGCCGCGTAATAGTGGCTGAGCTGGGCGGTCCAGTGGAACAGGTCTTTCGGGAAGTCGACCCGATTCCTGTTGCTGCCGCTTCTCTGGGCCAGGTTCACAAGGGAGTCCTCCCCAGCGGCGAACAGGTAGCCATCAAGGTGCTTAGGCCCGGGATTGACCGGATTATCGAAGTAGACCTTAAGGCTTTTCGCGGTGTTATCTGGATGCTAAAAGTGTTTACAGATTGGCATAAAACTATTGACCTGGATGCCCTATACAAAGATTTTGCCACGACTTTGCGGGAAGAACTTGACTATACAAAAGAATTGAACAACCTGGAGAGGTTTAAGAAGAACTTCAACGGGGATCTCAAGGTAAGCGCCCCCGGGTCCTATCCCGACTATTCAACCGGGCGGGTCCTGACCATGGAATACGTGACAGGTTACAAGATTACCGACTATCCGGCCCTGCGTCAGGCGGGCATTGACCTCAGGGAACTGGCCCAGGTCCTGGTCGAGGCTTATCTGAAACAGGTATTGGTTGACGGGTTTTATCATGCCGATCCACACCCGGGCAACCTGTTTGTCCGCCCTGATGGCGGGATAATCTTCATAGACTTTGGCATGGTAGGCCGAATAACCTCCAAGGACCGGCAGGCTATCCGCAAAATTATCAGCAGTGTCATTTCCGGCGATGCGGGTACTCTGGCAGAAGGTCTGGTAGATCTGGGACTTGTCCGGTCCCACGCTAATTTGGTTACTCTGCGCAAGGGACTGAGCCTTGTGCTGCAGGAAGTGCGTTCCATGAGCTTTGACAAAATCGGCCAGGTAAAGGTGGACGCACTGTTGGAGGAACTGCGGGAGTTCGTTTATTCGGAACCTTTTCAGTTCCCGTCCAATTATACGTTCCTGGGACGGGCGGTGGGAACTTTGTCAGGTCTGGCTGCAGGCCTCGACCCGTCCATGAATATCTTGGAAATGTTGAAGCCTTACGCCCAGTACATATTAGGGGAAGAGGACAAAACTTGGCTGGGCATTGCTTGGGACAGGACAAAAGAAGTCGGAACTTCGCTTGTAGCCTTACCGACTTTGCTGGAAAAAACCCTGAACCAGGTGCAAAACGGTGACTTGCAGGTGAGGACTGAACTGGGTCCACTTGTGCGCGGGGTACGTTTCCAGGAGGTCCTGGTCAACCGCCTGGTTTGGACCATTCTGTTTTCTGTTTCAGCTTTGATTGGCACTTTGTTCAGACTGCAAGGTTTTGCCGTGGAAGCGCGGAATACTATGTATGCGGCGGGAGCATTCGGCGTCCTGCTGCTGCTCAACCTGCGAAAACGGGCTGAAAAGCCGTTGCGTATGCCCCAGGGGCACAGGCATAAATAAGGGAAAGGAGGGATAAAGATGAAACGGCGCTTTGGTGTGGAGTTCAAGGAAACAGACACTGGTTTTAAAGTTGAGTTTAGCGGCGACGAGGAAATGGTCCAGGCCCGCAAGGAGGCCATAGCTGCCTGGAAGGACTTTGTGACCAAAGCCAAGAAGGCTGGCTTGCCAGGTTTCCGGCATCACCATCATTTCTTCATGGACCGACAGGAAAGCGGTGAAGGACAGGAGACAAAAGAATAACACAGGAACGGGTCTGAAGCCCGGCAATAGCACGTTACTGATCTAAACCCTGGAAAACTCTGCTTTTTCAGGGTTTATTTTTCATGTACCAAAGGTGCAAGGGCCTTGCCAAGTAGGTAAACACTAATAGTATGCTGATAAGATTTTTATTTTACGGCCTTCTTGGCTGGATCATGGAAATAGTGTTTACAGGCATTACCTCCCTCCTGCAGGGAGACTGGCGGCTTCCGGGCTCCACCTTTCTCTGGATGCTGCCAATCTACGGTATGGGTGTATTTGCGGAAAGGGTGCATGATGGGATCCGCCGCTGGCCCTGGATGCTGCGGGGTGTAATATGGCTGGCCTTTTTCTGGACCGTGGAATACGCTTCGGGCTGGCTGCTCCAAGCTTTGACCGGGGTCTGCCCCTGGGATTACAGTGCCTCCCCTTATTCGTTCCATGGGTTTATCCGCCTGGACATGGCGCCGGACTGGTTTGCAGCAGGTTTGTTGTTTGAAAAGGCCCATGACTGGCTTGACAGGATACTGGTACGCCTGAATTCAGTCCGTTAAATGCAGTTGGGATGTTTAACGAACAATGCAAAATAATGGGTCAAACAGATAAACTTATTGGATTAGATTTAATATTCCCAGTAATTTTACGAGTTTACACTTATTTTCCAATGTCTTAGAATGAGTATGACAACCATATTTCTGTGAAAAATAAGGCATCCGAAAGGGTGTGAAGGCCGTGGGTCTAAATCAGGAACAATTGCTACGATTTCCAGGTTTCCGAAGTAAAGACAAACTCGGGCCTAAGCCGTCCCATAGAAGTTTGGTACGGGGCTTTCACTTTCGGGATTCACGGGGGTGCCCCATGGAGTTTGCAGCAAAAGACATACATGTGTTGGAAGCAGAGAACACCCGGTTATATGGCGAAATCGAGAGCTTGACTGATACTCTGCTGACAACCCTTTCCAAAGCCATAGCCGCTAAAGATCGCTCAACCAAATTACACTCAATCCGGGTGACAGAGTTCTCACTGCTGATTGGCAGGCACATGGGACTGCCCCAGGATGAAATTGAGCTGCTGCGTCGAGGAGCCCTGTTGCATGATGTGGGGAAGATTGGCATCCAGGATTACATACTGCTCAAGCCCGGGGAACTGACGGAAGAGGAATTTGGCGCCATTCGAAGGCACCCGGAAATCGGAGCCCGGATTCTGGAGGAGGCCATGCCGTTAAGTGCGGTAGTGCCCATAGTCCTGCACCACCATGAACGTTATGACGGCCGGGGTTACCCTTATGGGCTGAAGGGAACAGAAATACCGCTGCCGGCCCGGATTGTTACCGTATCAGACGCCTTTGAGGCCATGACTTCCAACCGTACTTACCGTAAGGCCCTGGCCTTTGACCGGGCCATAGAGGAATTGCGGCTGCACGCTGGTACTCAGTTCGACCCCCAAATAGTTGATGTGTGTATAGATGCGCTGATAACTCCTTAGGACCAAGGTTAATTTTGGATTCCGTTTGCTGCCTTGGGCGAGCCAAGTGATACTTATCGCTTTCCGTACCGAAGGAACGATGAAAAGGAAAGGACCCGGGTTTTTTGAAATCCCGGGTCCTTTCATGTGCAGATCTGACCCGGATTGGTGAGCTTCGACAGGATTTTTGAGCTTGGTGTAGAATTGACAGGCTGTTATGATATATATTAGGTTTTTTGGACAGGTTTAGCTTAGGAGAACGAATCATAAGAGTTTGGAGGATTTGGGATGAACCAGGATAATGGCAGGACCATTGCTTCCCCCGCAGCTCAGGAGCATCCGGGGAAACGCAGGCTGATTTTGCTGGC